>JBJHCB010000090.1:0-8988 GCA_050485805.1 Gemmatimonadota bacterium
GCCCTGTACGGCGCCCACCTGGCCGCCTGGTCCCTGGACCTGGCCTCCATGGGGCTTCACCACAAGCTCTGCCACATCCTCGGGGGAAACCTGGGCCTCCCCCACGCAGAACTCCACGCCCTCCTCCTCCCCCACGTGGCCGCCTACAACGCCCCTGCGGCCCCGGACGCCATGATCCGGGTGGCTCGGGCCATGGGGGGGAGTTCGGGGGAAGCGACAGACCGCCCCGCGGATGCCCCGCGCCTCCTCCTGGCGCTCCACCGGACCCTTGGGCTTCCCCGGAGCCTCCGTGCCATGGGTCTCGAGCCCGGAGACCTGGATCGGACGACCGACGACGTACTCCGCAGCAGCTACCCCAACCCCCGTCCGGTCACGCGGGATGGCCTCCGGAGCCTCCTCCAGGGGGCGTGGGAGGGGGAGCTCCCCGGGTAGCCCCGCCCGTTTCCCCGGCACCCGGCGACCCCCGCTCAGCGATCCCTGTTCGGGGACCCCGTTCGGCGATCCCTGCTCCGCGCCCTCTCCTCCGCGCCCTCTTCTCAGCGCCCTCCTCTCGGCGTCCTCTTCTCGGCGTCCTCTAGGGTCCGAGCCCCGCTTCGGCGCCCTCCACCCCGCGCCCCATTCCTCCGCGCCCCATGGGGAAACTTCCCAGCACCCGAAGGCGGGTGCTTTCCCGTTCCACCTCCTGAAGGGCCGCCCGGCCCGGAGGCGTGCGGGCGTCCAACCGCAGCTCGAGGAGGAAGCGGTACCGCCAAGGTTCTCCGGCAGGCCTGGATTCGATTCGGGCCAGGTCGATTCCCCGTTCGGAGAAGGGGGCCAGGACCCGGAGGAGGGATCCGGGCCGGTCCTTCAGCTCCAGCAGGACGACGGTCCGGAACGCCTGGATCTCGGACTCGTGCGTTCCGGAGGATCCCTCGGCCTCCGGGAGCAGACCCCGTTCTCCCTCCTCGGACCGCACCAGAGGAGGTGCCACAGAGCGCACCACGTAGAACCGGGTCTGGTTGTCCGGGCGGTCCTGGAGATCGCCGGCCAGGACGGCCAGTCCGTACCGCGCAGCCGCGCCGAAGGGAGCGATGGCGGCCACCGCAGGATCTCCCCGTTGCGAGACCTCGCGGGCGGCCCCGGCCGTATCGTGCACGGCCATGGCCTGGATCCGCGGGCGCTCCCGGAGATACCGGGTACACTGGGCCAGGGCCACCGGATGGGAGAGCACCCGTTCGACCTCGTCTTCCCGGGTCCCGGACACGCCCATGAGGAAGTGGCGGATCCGGAGGATCACCTCTCCCGTGATGGTGACACCGCCCTCCATGAGGACGTCGTGGGAGGCCTGCACACTTCCCGCCAGCGTGTTCTCCACCGGAAGGAGGCCGAAATCCGCCTTCCCGCGTCGAACCGCATCCCCCACGTCGCCAAATCCGCGACAGGGGAGCGGGCGCGCCCGTCCGGCGAAGTGGTCAAGGAGCGCCTCCTCGCTGAAGGCGCCGTGCTCCCCCTGGAAGGCCACGACGGGGCCCTGGCCTCCCCACGCCGAAGCCGGGGCCTTCACCGGTGCTCCCCGGCCTGGGCCCGGCGTGCCAATGCCATGATCTCCCAAAAGAGGCGGCGCACGCCCTCCTCGTCCAGGGAGTGGGTCCTGGCCCGCTCCGCCGCCCGGCGGACCACCCGGGCCTCCTGGGTGGGATCCATGACGGGCACGCCCTGCCCCGCCTTCCACTCCCCCACCCTCCGGGCCAGTTCGCAGCGCTCGGCCAGGAGGCCCACCAGGGCCCCGTCCACCTCCTCCAGGGCGGACCTGAGCCGGCCCAGGGTGGGGTCATCGGTGCCCTCGCCTCGCAGGGGCGGCGGGTTCGTCCCGGGCCCTCCCCTCTCCTGTCGTCCCTCCCATCGTCCGTCCATGACCACCTCCCACGCGCCGGGGTTGCGTTTCGGCGGGGGAAACCGGGGCCACGAAAAACGGCGGCCCGTGGTTTCCCACGGGCCGCCGTTCGGAGTCGGGAGCGTCGGTGCCTAACGCCTTCGCTGCCCTCCGCGGCCCGCGGGGCGGGTCGTAAAGGAGAAAGCGAAAGCGAAGGTCCGGGCGCGCTCCATCATGCACGGAAGGGTGCACGCATGGCGAGCCCGCGTCAAGCTCCTCCTGTCCGACGCCTTGGTACCTACCTTCCCCGGTACCTAGCTTCCCCCCCGGTGGTGCCGGGCCATCTCCTCCTCGGAGAGGCGGAGGAACCTAGCGGCGTTGTGATAAGGGAATGAAGCGCGCGGGGGCCGGAGCCACCCATCTCGCCAGCCGTTCGGGGTCGTCGGCGCTCAGCACCCCGTAGACGTTCCGGCGCTCCATCACCGCCAGGGTCCGGTCCAGGAGTTCCCCCTCCGTACGGGGAGACCATACCGGGTCCTCGCAGGGCGGGTTCTTGATCCAGTCCATGAAGAGTGCTTCGTAGGGCACGGCCGGATCCCAGGTGGGGATCTCCGCCATGGGCAGGCAGAGGGCCACTGGCGGGGGCCCCTGGGCCGCGGGGTGGAGAGCGTGGAGATGGACATCCAGGATGGGAGGAGGGACATCCGGAGCGCTCCGGCCCTGGGAGCCCGCAGGAGCACAACCGGAGGCAGCCAGGAGGAACACCAGGAGCAGGGAGTGGATGGACTTCATGGCAGGACTCCGGGTTCAGGGCCAGATCGGGGGAGGATCCGGCTCCATGGATCCCGGGTACCCACCCCCGCTCACTCCCTCCACGCCCTTTCCCGGCGGATCGGATCACCGTCTCCGCCCCTCGCCCACCGCCGCTGGCCTCGCGCTGCCCACCGCTCGCCGCTCGCCGCTCGCCGCTGGGCGGGTGGCTTGAGGGCGCGGGGGCGGACGCCGCTGGGTGCGGTGATGTCATCCCTGCTAGGGCCGGATGCGTGGCCCGGGGCACGGTACCGAACTCACCATCCGAGGCCCCCGGAGCAGGCGACATCCGCTTTTCATACCGAAAACGGTCCAGAACTCCCCAGTCGACGGGAAGCCTCGGGAGCGACTGGTGACTCGGCTACCGTTGCGGTGCCCAATTCCACAGTCCCACCCAACCCTGCTCCTATGTGGTGCGTTTGCCCCCTTCCGAGATGGATCCCCCCCCCGATCGCTCCGAGTTCCAGGTTCCCGGCGGATCCCCCGCCGGAACGCCATCGGGAACCCTACTCGCCTGGAATGGGCTCTGCGGGGGGGTCACGGTTGCGGAGCCCCATCCCCCCGATGAGCTTCAAGCATGCCGCCGTCCCACCAGACCACACCTGCCGGGTCCCCCTCTGGGGCACCGGAAAACGTCCTCCCTCGGCCCTTGCTCCCTCGCCCCGGGTCGCCGCCCCGTCGCAGCCATCCGGCGCCCCTCGCCCTGGCGGTCCTGGCGGTGCTGCCCCTCCTCGTGGCCTGGGCGTCCCCTGCGCCCGCGTCGGCCCAGGCCCCGCTCGACCCCGTGGCCCCTCCACCGGGATGGGCGACGGACGCGGGACTCGCCGGGGCGAACGCCCTGGTCGGGGGGACCCTCGTGTCGTTGGCCCGGTGGGTCAGGGGCGACCCCTTCACCACCGCCTTCCGAGAGGGCTTCGCCGGAGGTGCGCTGGCCGGAGTCGGCGCATACGGAGGCAAGCGGCTGGCTGCCGAGCGGTTTCCCGGTGCGGGGCTCCTGGGTCGCCAGCTCCACGCCACCGCAGCCTCGGCGGCCCGGAATGCGTCGGAGGGCCGAGGCCTCCTCGACGAGGTCTCGCTCTTCCTGGGCCCCTTCCGTCTCCACCTCGCGACCTCACCCGAAGGATTCCGATCCCGTTGGAGCATGAGCGGCCTGGACCTCTACTGGCTGGTCTATGGCGTCCAGGACGCTCGCTTCTCGCTGGATTGGCGGGAGACCCTGTCGTCGGGAGTCCCCGTCTTCCGCCCAGGCCAGGGTCGCCGCATACGCGCCGGATCGGGGGATCCTGCGGGGGGGGCCAGCCTGGGCGGCGTGATCTTCATCTCCGACGGGCTGGGGGCGGCCGAGCCCCGCCTCCTGGCCCACGAGCGGGTGCACGTCCTCCAGTTCGACTTCCTCCACGCCGTGATCTCCCAGCCGGTGGAGGCCCATCTCCTGGGGTATCTCCCCGGGGGGGAGCGGGTCCGGGACCGCCTCCACCCCGACCTTCTGATTCTGGGAGCCGGCGCTCTCCTGGGGAGCCGGGCCGAGTCCCGGAACGCCCCCTGGGAGGTGGAAGCCCACCTGCTGGAGGGCGGATGAATGAGGAGGGGTGAAGGAGCGGGGGAGCGAGGGAAGGGGGACGAGGAAGCAAGGGCGAAGGACCACCGGCAGGCCGGCGGGCCGGTGGTCCGGTGGGCCGGTCGGATGCCGGAGGGTCTACCGGCGCCGGAGGTGCCCCGGGGCCCGGGAGCCCGTCTGATCCCCGGCACCCCTTGGCTCCTGGCAAGCCTTCTCCTGGGAGGCTGCACGCTGGACCTCACCGACCCGCCCCTGGTGGGCGACGGCCCCGCCCGCCTGTCCATCGCCTTCACGGTGAACGACCTGGAAGGCAGCCAGGGGTGCTGGTCCATGGCGGTGCTGGCACGGCCGGTGCTCCGGCAGGGCTTCCTCGTCCCCGTCTCCGACTCCACCATCCGGGTGGCGGGAGAGACCCTCCGCCCGGACCCCCGCCCCCATGAGTTGGCCTCCTTCCGATACCAGACGCCCACCCGCTGCGGGGAACGACCGGGTTCCGTCTCCCTGGAGGTCCCGTTCCTGGACGGGGCGGGGGGGCTGAACTGGCCGCTGGGCTCCCTCCCCATGCCCTGGGAGGGGGGAACGGAGGAGGTCCAGGTGCCCCCGGGCGGAACGGCGGTCCTTTCAATCCCGATCTTCCCCGCCCTCCTGGCCCTGCCTGGGGAGCCCCGCCTGGATTGGACCGCCCGGGTGTCCAGGGCCCCGGATGCAGCCGAGGGTCAGGACGACCATCTGCTCCTGACCAACGCATCCGAATCGCCGGGCGGGGTGCTCCGGGTCGGCCCGCCCTTCACCACGGCAGCGGGAAGCCGCTGGGAGGTCTCGTGGGGGATCTTCACCCGGATGGACCACACCACGCCGTCGGAGGAGCTCGAGGCCTCCCTCCAATACGGGATCCTGAGGTTGACCCGGCTACGGGTGGGAGAGGGGGAGTTCGGGAGCTGAGGACGCATCCCCCTCAGGCCATGGCGGCGCCCCCGCCGACGCCACCCAGTCCTCGGACAGCATCCACACCCGCTCCGCCACCTCACGGTCCTCTCCCTCGGCGCTGCTTCGGGCGGGGCGCGCATCCTTGAGGTAGGCCCCGGCCATGGACTCGGCGGGCTCCCACACGGCCGCCACCACAGGGGTGAGGGCGGCCTGTTCGGGAGTGCGGGTGAAGGGACGGGCCAGTCGCACCACCCACTTGAGCAGGGCGGAATTCCGTCCGATCCCCGTGGACACCAGGGCACCGGGATGGAGCGCGCAGGCCACCATTCCCCGGTGGCCGTAGCGGCGGTGGAGGGAGCGGGCGAACAGGACGTTGCAGAGCTTGGCCTGCCCGTAGGCCTCCAGCGCCCTGTAGTTGGAGGCCTGGAGGGGGAACCGTTCGAAGTCCAGTCGGGCCGGGGCCCGGTGGGACTCGCTGGAGACCAGCACCACCCGGGGTCGAGAGCGGGCCAGGAGCCGGTCCGCCAGGAAGCGGGTGAGGAGGAAGTGCCCCACGTGGCAGACCCCTACGGTCCGCTCGATTCCCTCCTCGGTCTCCTCGTAGCGCCCCAGGTAGACCCCCGCATTCCCCACCAAGACGTCCAGCGGACCCTCGCCCAGGGCCTCCGCGAACGCCCGGATGCTCGAGAACGAGGCCAGGTCCAGGGGGAGGGAGCGGACATCGGCCTCCGCATGGGACCCTCGGATCTGTTCCACGGCCCGTTCCCCGGTGACAGGGTCCCGGGAGCCCAGCGTCACCCGGGCACCCGCCCACGCAAGGGCCCGGGCGGTCTCGAACCCGATTCCCCCCGTGGCGCCGGTGACCAGGCAATGGAGTTCGCCCACATCCCGACCGGCCAGGGCCTCCCGGGGGGTGGCACCGGGTCGGGGAAAGGCGGACTCGTGGGTCATGGGGCCCCGGGAGGGGTCCCCGTCACGGGCCGCGAGCCCGCTGGGCCGCGACATAGTCCCTCAGGACCCCGGCCTCGGTCTCGAGCTGCATCAACCGGTGCTTCACCAGGTCCCCCACCGAGATCACCCCCAGGATTCCGTCGTCTCCCATGACCACCAGATGGCGGAGGCGCTCCCGGGTCATGCGGCTCATCACCTCGGGAAGGCGATCCGCCGGGTGACATACCGGGGCCGGGCTCCGCATCACCTCCCGAACCGGAATCCCTGCGAGCCCTTCGGGCTTCAGGGTCACGGCGGCCACCACATCCCGCTCGGCCAGGAATCCCACCGCCACCCCCCGGGCGTCCACCACCGGCAGCCCTCCGATCCCGTGTTCCATGAGGCGTCGGGCCGCGTCGGCCACCGGCTCCGAGTCGGAAACGGTGATCACCCGGCTGGGCTTCCCCTGCAGAAGGGCGGATACGGACATGGCTCACCTCCGGTTCAGGCTGATCCGCCTCTCCAACATAGGAGATTCCAGGGGTCCGAACCACGGAAATCGGCGTACGACCGGCACCGGGATGACGGGGGAGTCGGTGGCGTACATGGGGCAGGACGCCGGCCCCTCGTCCACCCCCCCCTGGCGAAACCCCCCTCCCGCCCTTACCCGTGGCTCCCATGCTCTTCGGACTCGAGGACCCGGGCCAACTCCTGGTGGTGTTCGTCGCCGCCGTCCTGGCAGGCGCGGGGAATGCGGTGGCGGGAGGCGGGACGAACCTCTCCTTCCCCATCCTGGTGTGGGCGGGGCTCCCTCCGGTCCAGGCCAACGCCACCAATGCCGTGGGGCTCTCTGCGGGTTCGGTTGCGGCAGCCTGGAGCTACCGGAAGCGAATCCGGGAGACCGACGCCCGGTGGTGGTGGCTCCTGCTCCCCGGTGCGGTGGGCGGAGGGATCGGGGCGTGGCTCCTCCTGGCCCTCCCGCCGGAGTGGTTCGGGGCCATCAGCCCCCTCCTGGTGGTGGGAGCCGCGGTCCTGGTGGGGCTGGATCCCTTCCTCCGGCGACGCCTGGCGGTGGGAGTGGGGAGCGCCCGGGGACTGGCCCTGGGCGTCATGCTCCTGACCTCCTTCTACGGGGGATACTTCGGCGCCGGCATCGGCATCCTCGTCCTGGGAGTCCTGGGCCTCTTGGGCATGGAAGATCTACACCAGGCCAACGGCTTCAAGAACATGCTCACCGTGGCCATCAAGGGCGTGGCAGTGGTGGTCTTCGTGGTCCAGGGAGAGGTGATCTGGGGGGCGGCCATGGTCCTCCTGGGCGGCTCCGCCGTCGGGGGATGGCTCGCCGGGCACCTGGTGCAGAAGGTGGCGCCCCACACCCTCCGCTGGCTGGTGGTGGCCATGGGGGGAGGGATGGGGATCGTCATGGTGCTCCGGACCTACGTCCTCTGACCGGCCTACGGCCCCAACAGGGGGTGGCGTGCCATCCTCGCCGGGGCCATTGTTCAAGGCTGGACCCAATCCGACACCCACACCCTCCCTTCCGCTTCTCCCCACCTGGACATGACCGTACCCCACGCCACCGAACCCGCCCGCACCTCCTCCGCCCCCACCGCCGCACGTCCCCATGTGGTCATCGCCCGGGGGGACGGGATCGGCCCCGAGATCATGGAGGCCACCCTTCGGGTGCTGGAGGCCGCCGGGGCCCGGCTGGAGCTGGAGGAGATCGAGATCGGGGAGAAGGTCTACCTGAGCGGGGAGACTTCGGGGATCCGCCCCGAGGCCTGGGACGCCCTCCGGAAGAGCCAGGTCTTCCTGAAGGCCCCCATCACCACCCCCCGGGGGAGTGGATACAAGTCCCTGAACGTGACCGCCCGGAAGACCCTGGGGCTCTTCGCCAACGTGCGCCCCTGCGTCTCCTACCATCCCTTCGTGAAGACCCACCATCCCGCCATGGACGTGGTGGTGGTCCGGGAGAACGAGGAGGACACCTACGCCGGGATCGAGCACCGCCAGACCCGGGAGGTGACCCAGTGCCTGAAGCTCATCACCCGTCCGGGGTCGGAGCGATGCATCCGCTTCGCCTTCGAGTACGCGGTGCGCAACGGCCGGAAGCGGATCGCCTGCCTCACGAAGGACAACATCATGAAGCTGACGGACGGGCTCTTCCGTCAGGTCTTCCGGGAGGTGGCCCTGGAGTACCCCCAGATCGAGACGGAGGAGCTCATCGTGGACATCGGGACGGCGTGGCTCGCTGAGCGTCCCGAAAACTTCGACATGGTGGTGACCCCCAACCTCTACGGGGACATCATCTCCGACATCACGGCCCAGCTCACGGGCTCGGTGGGGCTCTGCGGGTCCGCCAACATCGGGCTCCAGTGCGCCATGTTCGAGGCCATCCATGGGTCGGCGCCGGACATCGCGGGGAAGGGAGTGGCCAACCCCTCGGGCCTCATGCTGGCCGCCGTCTCCATGCTGGTGCACCTGGGGCAGGGGGAGGTGGCGGAGCGCATGCACAACGCCTGGCTCCGGACCATCGAGGACGGGATCCATACCGGGGACATCTTCCGCCCCCATGTGAGCGCCCGGCACGTGGGGACCGATGCGTTCGCCGACGCCGTCATCGCCCGCCTGGGCCAGGAGCCGGAGACCCTTCCGGTGGCGCATTATCCCGCGGCGGAGCCCCTCACCCCTCCGGCGAACCGGGTCCCGGAGCACCGGGAGGAGAAAACCCTCACCGGGGTAGACGTCTTCGTGGACTGGGAGGAGGCAGATCGGGACCCCGACGTCCTGGCCGCCCGCCTCCGGGAGCTCTGCCCCGAGGAGTTGGAACTCATCGTCATCACGAACCGCGGGGTGAAGGTGTGGCCGGAAGGCCTGCCCGAGACCTTCAAGACGGACCACTGGCGGTGCC
>JBJHCB010000091.1:0-8924 GCA_050485805.1 Gemmatimonadota bacterium
GGGGGCACCCAGGGCGGTGGGATGGGGCAAGATGGGATTCCGGGGCCCGGTCCGGACCGGGTTCAGGCGGGAGGTCTCCAGCGGCTCCGGGTCAGAAGGTACAGCGGATCTCGCCGGGAGACGATGCCGGAGCGGCCCCCGAGGGATCCGCCGACCCGTAGTAGACCCCGCAGACCTCCCGGGGGAGGGACCGATGGACCGCCCGGGCCGCCCACCCCGTGTGGTCGGCCTCGGTGAACTCCAGGCTCACCCCGGGGGAGGGGTGGACGTCCAGCTCCGCCAGCGTCTCGGCGTACCCCTCGTGCATCCGCCAACGCGCCTCCTGGGAGGTGGAGAGGTTCCGGAGATCGGAGACCAGGACGGCCCGGAAGGCCGAGATGCGGGTCTCGCTGTAGCGGGGAACGGCGAAGGAGGCCAGGAACCCGATGATGACCACCACCAACAAGACTTCGATGAGGGTGAAGCCGCCAGTGGAACGGGAAGTGGTCATGAGACGCTCGTGGAAGGCCCGAGATCCGGATGCGAATGCGGGGGGCCCATATGGGCCCCCCGCGAACGCTTCCCGAAGCCAACTCCGCAGGGGCTTAAGATCCAGAACCATCCCACCGACACGCGATCTGGCCGTTCGCAGCTTCCTGGTTGACCGGGTTCGTCGGCGTGTCTCCGCCCGGGGTGCCGACCATGACAGCGCAATGAGGCTCGGTCTCGCCAAGAGCGGTGTGGATTCCGGTCGCGATGAAGCCCTGGGACCCCGCCCCACCACCAGCCGTAAGGTCAATGGTGACGCCACTGCTCGCCCTGAAGAGGTTCTCCGTGGCGAGCTGATCAAGGGTCGCGTAGCTGTAGTTGTTCGCCGGATCCGCATACCACTGCTCCTGCACCGTCTGCAGGTTCCGGAGGTCCGACACCACGGCCGACTGGAAGGCCCGCTCCCGCGTCGCCCCGAACCGCGGGATGGCGATGGCGGCCAGGATCCCGATGATGACCACCACGATGAGCAGCTCGATGAGGGTGAAACCCTTTCTGTCCATGTTCCTGGCTCCTCTTCTTGAGTCGAAGGGGTGAAAGTGCGCGGGCCATTCACCCGTCGCGACTGCCGCTTCTTTTCGCAGAGAGCGTGCCAGATGGGTATGACAGATCACAAGTCACTACCCCTAAACACGTTAGCGGGACGGATGCCGGGTCCGGGGGCGCATCTCCCCACCCTTCTCTGCGGGATTCTGCAATCCCCTTGCAGGATGGGTGGCCGGCAGGGGCGACAGGATGGCGGGGGGGGCCCGGAATCGGCCGGTGAGCGCACCTTCGGGCTCGTCCCGGATGTCCCCCTTCCTGTCCTCCCCTACCCCTCCTCCCACGGCGCCCGCGCCGGGCGCTGCCACTGCGGGGCCTTCGGGGGGAGGAGGTTGGAGCGGAAGATGTGCCAGAAGGCGGCCACCCCGTCCTTCCATCCGATCTTCTTCCCCTCGGAATAGGACCGGCCCCGGTAGGAGATGGGAAGCTCGTAGATCCGGGCTCCGGCCTGGGCCAGCCGCGCCGTGAGCTCGGGCTCGATCCCGAAGCGGTCCCGGCTCAGGGGAAGGGTCTCCAGGAGGTCCCGCCGGACCATCTTGTAGCAGGTCTCCATGTCGGTGAGGTTCACGTCGGTGAAGACGTTGGAGAGGAGGGTCAGGGCCCGGTTCCCCACCGAGTGCCAGAAGAGGTGGACCCGCTGCGGCCCTCCGCCCAGGAAGCGGGAGCCGTACACGGCGTCGGCCCACCCCTCCAGGATGGGCTCCAGGAGCCGGGGAAGCTCGTAGGGGTCGTACTCCAGGTCGGCGTCCTGCACCACCACCACGTGCCCGGTGGCGTGCCGGAAGCCCGTCCGGAGGGCGGCCCCCTTCCCCCGGTTCTCCGGATGGAGGACCAGGGTATCGATGAGGCCCTCCTCCTCCAGACCGGGGAGGAGCTCCCGCGTGCCGTCGGTGGACCCGTCGTCCACCACCACCACCTCCAGCCGGAGGGGGACCTCCCGGACCCGGGCCAGGAGGCGTCGCACGGTCCGGACCTCATTGAAGCAGGGAATCACCACGGACAGGACCACCCGGTCCCACGGGAGGGGCTCGCCCTGGGCCGGAAAGGGGCGCCCCCGGAGGCTCCGGCTCCAGGCCACGGGATCGGGGGACGCGGAGCCGGTTCCCGCCACGGCCTCGGGATCCGGGGCACGCCCCGCCGGAGTCCCCGGGTCCGGGAAGGGGGAGGGCCTGGAGTCCTCCACCTCAGCCTCCCTCGCCCAACCCGTAGCGGGCGATCTTCCGGTACAGGGTGGAGGGATCGATCCCCAGCACCTCGGCGGCCCGGCTCTTGTTGCCCCCCTCCGCCTTCAGCACCCACTCGATGTAGGCCCGTTCGATGGTCTCCATGGGAGGGTTGGGGGGAGGGTCCGCGGAGACGAGCTGGGGCTTGGGCCGGTCCCGGACGCGCTCCGGCAAAGCCGAGGCCGGGATCTCCCCCTTCTTCCCGGAAAGGACGGCGGCCCGCTCCAGGGCGTTCTCCAGTTCCCGCACGTTCCCCGGCCAGTCGTAGGCCATGAGGACCTCCAGGGCCTCCTCCGAGAGCTCCCGGGCAGGGGCGTCTCCGTTCCCGGTCCGCTCCAGGAAGTACCGGGCCAGGAGGGGGATGTCCTCCTTCCGCTCCCGGAGGGCGGGGAGCTTCAGGTTGATCACGTTCAACCGGTAGTAGAGATCCGACCGGAAGTCGCCCTTGCGGATCTCCTCGTCCAGGTCCCGGTTCGTGGCGGCGATGATCCGGGCATCCATGGGCACGGCCTGGGTGGCTCCCACCGGGATGACCTCCCGCTCCTGGAGGGCCCGGAGGAGCTTCACCTGGGTCTTGGGCGACATCTCCCCCACCTCGTCCAGGAGGAAGGTGCCTCCGTCCGCCGCCACCAGGTGCCCCGTCTTGTCCTTCACCGCGCCGGTGAAGCTCCCCTTCACGTGCCCGAAGAGCTCGCTCTCCAGAAGGGACTCGGGGAGGGCCCCGCAGTTGATGGAGAGGAAGGGGCCGTCCCGACGCTCCGAGAGGGCGTGGATGTACCGGGCGATGACCTCCTTCCCCGTCCCGCTCTCCCCGGTGATGAGGATGGTGGAATCGGTGGGGGCCACGGTGCGGGCCATGGCCAGTGCCTCCTGGAAGGCGGGGGCGGTGCCGATGGGGTCCACCACGCCGCCCCCTCCCCGCTTCCGGATCTCCTTGCGGAGCTCCCGGTTCTCCGCCTTCAGCGCCCGGTTCTCCACGGCCCGGGCACAGATGGCCAGGAGCTCGTCGTTGGAGAAGGGCTTCTGGATGTAGTAGAAGGCTCCCTGGTTCACCGCCTGCACCGCCGACTGGAGGGACGCCTGCGCCGTCATGAGGATCACGGGGAGCTCGGGGTCCACCTCCCTGGCCCGGGCCAGGAGGTCCAGTCCCGTGGTCCCCGGCATCCGGATGTCGGAGACCACCACGTCGGGCCCGGCCCCCTCCAGGGCCTCCAGCCCGGCCTTCCCCCCCACCGCCGCGATGACCTCGTAGCCCGCGCCACGGAAGAGGATGGTGAGGGTCTCGACGATGCTCTGTTCGTCGTCCACCAGGAGAAGGCGGGGCGGCTTGGGGGTCATGGCACGGAGGGGGGGGAGGGGGGGGCGGGGAGGTAGAGGCTGAACTCGGTGCCGCCGTCGGTGGGGCGGTCCACCAGGACGGCCCCCCGGTGAGCCTGGGCCGTCCGGTGCACCACCGCAAGGCCCAGGCCGGTCCCTCCGCGTCGGGTGGTGAAGAAGGGGTCGAAGATGCGGTCCACCTCCTCCTGCGGAATCCCCGGCCCCCGGTCCCGGATCCGGACCCGCACGGCCCGTCGGAGTCCCACGCCCGGAGGGATGGCCCCGTCCGCGACGCCTTCCACCACCAGCAGCACCTCGCCGTCCTCGGGGGAGAACTGCGTGGCGTTCAGGAGGAGGTTGAAGAGGGCCCGGTGGAGGAGATCCCCGTCCCCCGGGATCCGGATCCCCTCCTCGGGGACCCGCAGGGTGAATCGGATCCCCCGGGCATGGCTCTCGGGATGCTGCTCCACCAGGGTCAGGCAGTCCCGGGCCACCTGGGCCAGATCCAGGGGCTCCACCCGGTCCAGCCCCACCCGGGAGTAGTCCAGGAAATCGGAGAGGAGGCGGGAGAGGCGGTCCGACTCCCGGACCACCATCCGTTTCAGGATCTCCCGGTCCTCGTCGGAGACGGCGGGGTTCGTGTACTGCTCCACCGCGCTCCGGATGGACGCCAGGGGGTTCTTGATCTCATGGGCCATGGCCGCCGAGAGCTCGGCCACCGCCTCCAGGCGCTCGGTGCGGCGGTTGATGGCCTCCACCCGCTCCAGGTCCGTGATGTCCTGGAAGATGGCCGTGACGGCCCGGGGCTCGTCGGGCTGGTCCCGAAGGAAGAGGGAGATCCCCAGGACCAGGGCCTCCCCCTCCCGGGTGGCTTCGGCCCGGAGGCGGAGGAGGGATTCATCCCCCTCCATGGTCCGGGTCAGGTCCCGGACGAAGGCGGGGGAGATCCGCTCCAGGATGGGAAGGAAGGGGCGGTCCTCCAGTTCTCCCGCCATGACCCCCAGGAAGGCCTCGGCCGCCGGGTTCATGTAGACGAGGCGGCCCCCCTCGTCCACGGTGAGGACCCCGGTGCTGATGGTGGCCAGGATCTCCCCCGTGTCCAGCCGAAGGCGCTGCAGTTCGGACTGGACCTCGCCCAGCGCCTTCCCCGTCCTCCGCAGGCGGTCCACCAGCATCCCCGTGGCGATGCCCACCACGGCGAAGATCCCGAGCTGGAGGAGGACGGCGCCGGTGAGGGTCTCGGAGTGGCCCCACACGATGACGGCGAAGTAGAGGAGCACCGCCAGGGTGCTCATGAGGACCCCCCCCGCCAGGGGGAGGAGGAGCGCCCCCTCGGAGATGACCAGGATGTAGAGCCAGACGAAGGTGCTCGCCCCCCCGCCGGTGACGTGGACGATCCCGCTCACCAGCAGGACGTCGAAGGCCACCTGGCCCGCCAGGAAGCCCCGGGAGGGGGGACGCTCCAGGAACTCCGTCCACCAGACCGACGGGGCCGTCACCACCAGGGCGGCCAGGAGGAGGAGGGTGGCCAGGAAGGTCTGCTCGGGGAGGGCGTCCCGCCACACCGCCAGGGCCCCGGTGAGGACCCCCACCACCAGGACCATCCGGGAGAGGTAGACCCAGCGCAGGACGTTCTCCGGGGAGAGGGCCAGCACCACCTCCCCGGACTCCCGGGCCCGGGCACTCCAGCGGTTCATGGCCCCAGGAGGTGGGGGCGCGGCGCCGTCATCCCTGGACCCGGTACGCGGCGAGGCCGGCCACCATGTCCCGGATCCGCTTGAGTTGCTCCTCCACCACGGCCAGCGCCTCCCCCGCTTCCGTTCCCGGCGGGTGGTCCATGCAGAGGAGCTGCACCTCGGCCAGCGCGGCCGTGAGGGGGTTGTTCACATCGTGGCGCAGGCGGGAGAGCTCCATAAGGAGGAGCCGGTGGGAGAGGAGCCCCGCCCGCGGACCGTCCCGGAGAGCACCCGCCTCCCACGTCCCGGCGACGGCGGGCATCCCGGGGGAGAGGGGCAGGAGGCGGACGGCTTCGTGGCCCTCCTCCCCCGGCGACCCCTCCTCCACCAGGAGGGGTGACCATGGCCCCTTCGCGGCCCCCAGTCGGCGGAGGACCCCCAGGACGGTGTCGTGGGGGACCTGCGGCGAAAGGGCCACCCATCCGGGGGCTGCATCCCCCGGTGGGAAGGCCGCCGGGTCGGCCACCGGGGTGGGCTCGCCCACGGCGGGAAGGCTGCTCCGCAGGCGCTCCGCCAACTCCCCCGGGAAGGGACCCAGGAGGTAGAGGGGAAGGGATGCGGCCATGGATCCGGTCGGGGGGGGGAGCGGAACGGGCAGGCGGCCGCGGACCTCTGGTCAGCGACCCACGGGGATGTCCAGCACCTGACCGGGGTGGATCCGGCTCGATCCGATGCGGTTGGTCCTCCGGATCTCCTCCACCGAGACCCCGTGGCGCTGGGCGATGATCCAGAGGGATTCACCCCGGGCCACGGTGTGGCGGAGCACCTCCGCCGTGACGCCGTTGGTCACGGGGATCCGGAGCTCCTGCCCCGCCAGGATCCGGCTCCCCCGGATTCCATTGGCAGTACGGAGCTCACCCTCGCTCACCCCGTAGAGGCGGGCGATGGTCCAGAGGGATTCGCCCCGCCCCACCCGATGGACCACGGGTCCGGCGGAAGCCGTCCGGGTCGTGGGAGCCGCCTCGGCAGGGGCGGAGGCGGGCGCCTCGGCCCCGGGTCCGCCCTCATCCAGGGCCACGTCGCCTTCGGCGTCGGCCACGGGAAGGCTCCGGGCGGTGGGCCCGGAGGCCGGAGCCGGAGAGGCCGCTGCGGTCACGGCCACCGTCCGGTAGACGGGGATCCGGAGCTGCTGGCCCACCAGGATCCGGCTCCCCCGGACCCCGTTCTCGCTCTGGATGCGGGAAATGGCCACCCCGTACCGGGACCCGATGGTGGAGAGGGTCTCCCCCCTCCGCACCGTATGGGTGACCCAGTCCGCCTCCACCCGGGTGTCGGGGGTGGAGGCCTGGGCCACCGCGGAATTCCCGGCGATCCGGGCCACATAGGTCGCGTAGGGCTGCGGATAGACCGCCACGTGGTAGTGGGGGGGATTCCGCTCGTAGATGGCCTCCAGGAGCCCCTCCGACTCCAGGGTCAGGAGGGTCCGCTCCAGCCAGTTCCGGCAGGTGGCGTTGTGGCTCCGCCGGAGGTCCACCGCCATCCCGGTGGGGTGCACGGAGCGGGAGGACGCGTTCCAGGGCTGGTTCGAGGTGGGGCGGGTGAGGCTCGTCACCACCAGCTTCTCCCCGCAGGCGGACCGGTACTGGGACGCCAGCCGTTCGATGAAGAGCCGGACCTCGGGGCGGGCGTAGGGGAACGACACGTTGTGGACGTCGAAGTCCCGGTTGGGGACCACGGGGACCAGGTACCCCGCGGCCACGAACTGGCGGACCTGGTCCGGGGTCTGGATCCGGGTGTATCCGTGGGCGTCGGCCTGGTGGTTCTGCCGGTCCAGCGACGCCGTCCCTCCCCGGAGGGTCTGGGCCTCGGCCCCCGTGGGAACCGCCAGCAGAAGGGCCAGGGCCGCCGAGGCGAGCGCGCCTGCGGGGAGACGGACGGGGGAGGGGGAGGGGCTCCGGCTTGGCATCGTCCAGGGGGCTACGGGTGCAGGGAACGGCTGTCGGCGTCACCGGAGAGCCGACCCAGGGGCGAGGACGCCGGTCCAGAGGCCCTGGGCGGGACGCCCGGCGCCCGACTTCCGGGTCCGGACAGGATAGGTAAACATCTGATCCCACGAGCGCAAGGAGGCTCCTTCCGGGGGCTCATCCGTCCTTCATCCGGATCGTGATGGTCCGCTCCACCGGCGTGAACGGGCTCCGGATCCTGGCC
This sequence comes from Gemmatimonadota bacterium, assembly GCA_050485805.1. Classification (GTDB taxonomy): domain Bacteria; phylum Gemmatimonadota; class Gemmatimonadetes; order Longimicrobiales; family Gaopeijiaceae; genus T3Sed10-66. Next base: position 7,496 of record JBJHCB010000091.1, read on the forward strand.
CCGTCGGCTCCCACCAGCTCCATCCGGAGGGTGCGCTCCCCCGGAGGGAGCCCCACCAGGACATGGGGCGCCCACTCATGGATGAGGAATTCCCGGGATCCGTCCACCACCAGCCGGACCCGGGGTCCGTCCTCCGACAGGCGGACCCCGCTCAGATAGAAGTCCACGAGCACGGAGTCGGCGTCGGCACCGACGTACTCCCCCTGGGGCCGGGAGTAGATGAGGGTGGGGCCCCATTCCTCGGTGGGCGGAAGGGTGGCTTCGCCATCTCCCACCACGATGACGCGATGCACCAGGGCCCCCGGGGTCTTCACCCCCTCGTGCCAGTCCCGGCCCGGGAAGGCCCGGATGGCGTGGGTCCCCGGCGGGAGGTCCTCCAACACCACCGGCTCCGAGAGGTCGTAGAGGGCCCGGTACTCCCCGTCGTTCACCACCAGGTGCACGTGCTGGCCATGGGCCCGGGCCAGCCCCCGATCCCCGGCGTCGGGGGTGGGTGCACCGAGGGGGAAGCCGTTCAGGATGAACCGGAGCTCCACCGGAGTCCCCTCGGGGACCCGGGCGCCGGGCTCCGGCGAGACGAGCCCCAGTCGGGCGTTGGGATACTCCGGTCCCGCCGGGGGAAGCCGGAGGAGGCGGACCCCCTCCAGGGGATCGTCCGCGGCCCCCTGGATCCCGGGTCTCGGAGGGACTTCCTCCGCTCCGTTCGCCCCGTCTTCCCCCCCGCACCCGGCCAGGTAGGGAAGGAGGAAGACCACGGCCCACGGCAACCTGGAACGCCGACGTGGATGGGCGGCCCCCGGGGCCGGGAGCCGGCCCCCTGGGGCGACGGAGGTCCGCACGCGGGCAGAGGGGAGGGAACGGCGGGGGGGCATGCGGCATCTCCTGGGAGGCAACCACCCGGACGGGAATCCGGCGCAGACCCTCTGATAGGTCCCAGCCGCCGGGAGGGTTCCCCGGGGGACGGCCTGGGGGACGGCCAGGGGGACGGGAGGGTCAGCCCGGGACCGGAGCCGGAAGCTGGAAGGCCACGGCCAGTCCGTTCAGCACGAACTGGACTCCGATGACCATGACCAGGAGTCCCATGATCCGGGTCATGACGTTCAGTCCGGTCTGACCGAAGGTCCGAAGGAGGAGGGGAGCCACCAGGAGGATGATGCCGGTGAGGAGGACCACCGCCGCAATGGCGACGTAGATCGCCGCCGCCTGAAGGGCCGTCCCCGCCTGGCCCATGAGGACGATGACGGTGGTGATGGCCCCCGGCCCTGCAATGGTGGGGAGCCCCAGGGGTACGATCCCGATCTCCTCCCGGGTGGTGCCCTCCAGCTCCTCCTCCTCGGTGGCCTTCACCCGGGAGCGTCGGGCCTGGAGCATGTCCCAGCCGATCCCGAAGAAGATGATCCCCCCGGCGATCTGGAAGGCGTGGGTGGTG
>JBJHCB010000092.1:0-8848 GCA_050485805.1 Gemmatimonadota bacterium
GGAGCGGGCCGGCCCCCTTCGGGTTCGTCCTCCGATCCCTGCGCGCCCTTTCCATGGCCTCCGTCGCCGTCCTTCCCATGATCCCCGTGGGGCTGGCGGCACAGGACGCCCCCGACCCCGTCCGCCTCGTCCCCACACCGTCGCAGGTGGTGGTGGCGGTGGGGGAGCGGGTTCCCCTGGAGGTCCGCGCCTTCGACCTGGAGGGGAATCCGGTGGAGCCCCAGCTCCGCTTCTCCGCCCCCCGCACCGGGCTCCACGTCCGGGACGGCCAGGTGCTGGGCCGGGAGGTGGGGGAGTACCGGATCCATGTCTCCATCGTGAATGTCGACGGGACGGGTCCACGGAGCGTGCCCGCCTCCATCTACGTGGAGGATCCCCCTCCGGGGATGCCCCGGGGCCCCCAGCCCGTGCTGGAGATCCCGGTCCGGGTGGTGTGGCCCGCCATCGGACGGGTCCAGGTGGAAGGCCCCTCCGATGCCCTCCATGAGGGAACGCGCGTTCACTTCCGCGCCACGGGGCTCCACGGGGACGGGACGTCCCGCACCGACGGCGTGGTGGAGTGGAGCTCCTCCGACCCCGGTGTGGCCGAGGTGGACCGCCATGGCTTCGTCACGGCCCACACGCCCGGATCCTTCACCCTGACGGCTCGCATGGAGGGGGTGGAGACGGCCCTTTCCCTGGAGGTACGCCCCTTCCCGGCCACCCGTCTCTCCCTGGAGGGGGGAGCGGACGCCGCCCGCACCGGGGACGTCCTCCGCTATACCCTCCGGGCGGAGGATGCGGCGGGCGCCCCGGTCCCCGGAGTCCCGGCGGAGTGGAGCTACACCTTCCATCCCCACGACACGGTGATGGCCCGTGGAGCGGCGGCGGAGGTCCGGGACGGGGTCTTCGTGGCGGAGGTCCCGGGGATCTACACGGTCCTGGCCCATGCCGGCCCGCTGGTGGCCCGGGCCACGGTGGAGGTCCACCCCCGCCAGGTCCTCCACCGGGTGCACCCCGTGGGGAGGGGCGAGGTGACCCACACCATGACCCACGACTTCTGGGTCTTCGAGGGTCGGGACGGCCGGGACTACGCCATCACCGGGACCACCGGGGGAACGGCGTACATCTGGGACGTCACGGATCCCGCCGCCATCGTGAAGACCGACTCCATCCAGGTGGACGCCCGGCAGGTGAACGACGTGAAGGTCTCCCCGGACGCCCGCTACGCGGTCCTCACCCGGGAGGGGGCCTCCACCCGGGTGAATGGGGTCATCATCCTGGACCTGGAAAATCCCCGGCATCCCCGCATCGCATCCGAGTTCACCGAGGAGCTCCGAGGCGGCGTCCACAACGCCTGGCCGGAGAACGACTACCTGTACGCCCTCTCCGGGGGAGAGCGCTTCGTCATCATCGACATGGCGGAGCTGGATCGGCCCCGGGTGGTGGGGAGCTACAACCACCCGGGCTCCTCCGTCCATGACGTCATCGTCCACGAGGGCCTGGCCTACTCCTCGGAGTGGGAGCACGGGATCGTGGTGGTGGACGTGGGGCATGGGAGGTGGGGGGGGAGCCCCTCGAACCCCGTCCTGGTGACCACGGCGCGGTTCCCCGAGATGCTCACCCACACCATCTGGCCCTACCGCCAGGAATCCACCGGGCGATTCTACCTCTTCGCCTCCGACGAGCTCTGGCCCCGGGTGGGGGCGCCCCTGGAGGGGTATGCGGACCTCCAGCCCTTCGACCCGGTGACCGGGGAAGGGGGCCGTCCCGCCCACACCGGGGGATACGTCCACATCATCGACTTCACCGACCCCGAGAACCCGGAGAAGGTGGCCCGCTACCAGATGGACGAGTACGGTACCCACAATCCCTGGGTGGAGGACGACATCCTCTACCAGGGGTACTACGAGGGCGGGCTCCGGGTGGTGGACGTCTCCGGGGAGCTCCGGGGCGACCTCCGGGCCCAGGGGCGGGAGATGGTGGCCTTCAAGCCCTTCGACCCCCAGGGGTACATCGCCAACGCCCCCATGGTGTGGGGCGCCATGCCCTTCAAGGGGCACGTCTTCTTCTCCGATGCCAACAGCGGGCTCTGGGCCGTCCGGATCGAACCCCGGGGCGGCCGACCCGTGTTCTGACCCAGGACCTTCCATGCCCTTCGCATTCCTCGTCCTTCCCCTCCTCCTGGCCCCGTTCCTCTCCCCCGGCGATCCGCCGGGCTCCGGGGAGGGGCCGTCCGCCGACTACTGGTTCTTCGTGGGGTCCGAGACGGAGCCGGGCATCCAGCTCGTGCGCTTCGGGCCGGAGGGGGTCCGGGTGGAGAGCCGCCTCGGGACCGACCTGGGGGAAGGGGGCGCCCGGGGGCTCGTGGTGTCGCCGGACGGGGGACAGCTCTACGCGGTGACGGGGGACGGAACGGAGGACGGGGAGCTGTGGAAGTACCGGCTCGGCCGGGAGGGGGCGACGGCAGCGCGGCTCGAAGACGGACCCGTCCGGCTGGGTCCCCTGTCCACTTCCCTGGGGATCTCTCCCGATGGATCCTTCGTCTTCGCCCCGAACTTCAACCTCTACGGGAGCCACGATCCGTCCACCCTCTCGGTGGTGTTCGGCCCGGACCTCCTGGAGGTGGAGCGGGTGGAGCTCTGCATCATGCCCCACGGGGCCGGGATCAGCCCCTCGGGGAACCACGTCTATTCCGTCTGCATGATGGACGACCAGGTGGTGGAGGTGGACGCCCTGAGCATGGAGGTGGTCCGGCGGTTCTCCGTCTCCCAGGGGCGGGAGGGGCCCCTTCCCGCCGACTGGGAACGGGGGGGGCCGGGGACCGGCGCCCCCGGAGCCGGAGACCCCGCGGGGAGCGCCCTCCGCACGCCGGGGAGCTCCACCGGCATGACCTGCGCCCCCACCTGGGCCGAGCCCTCCCGGGACGGGCGCTGGCTCTGGGTGGCGTGCAACGCCACCGACGAGATCCACCAGATCGACCTGGACGCGTGGCGCCTGGGCCGCACGCTGCGCACCGGGCGGGGGCCCCACCTCCTGGCCGTCACACCGGATGGGAGCCGGCTCCTCTCCACCCTCCGGCAGGGGAGCGAGGTGGAGGTCTTCGACCTGGCGGAGGGCTTCAGCCTGGCCCGGATCCCCACCTCCGTACCGGGGGCCCGGGGGGTGGTGGTGACTCCGGACGGCCGCTACGCCCTGGTGAGCGTGGAGGGGACCCCGGAGACCGGGGGTCGGGTGGAGATCCTGGACCTGGAGGCGCTGGAATGGGTGGCGGAGCTGGAGGTGGCCTCCGGCGCGGCCCCCCTGGCCTTCTGGCGGACGTCGGAGCCCTGATCCATCCCTGGCCGGGCTCCTTGCCCAGGCCGGGACCGGGGCGAGCTCAGGACGGCTGCAGGGACACCCGGGGAACGCCGAGGTAGCTGCGACCCGGGGACCCGCCCCGGACCGGGTCCCACTCCAGAAGCTCCTCCCGCCACTCGCCGGCCTGGGGGTCCGGGGCGTCGGAAGAGACCTCCGACTCCTCGGAGCGACCCCTCCCCCCGAAGAGCCCCCGGAGCGTCCCCACGAACCGGGAGACGACACCCGGGTCGGGGGCCAGTTCGGGGCACTCCTCCGCAGGGACGGACTCGGCCAGGAAGAGCCGGAGCTCCCGGTCCCGGGGGCGTGTGGGACAGCTCTGGGCCACCGCCATCCCCGTGGCCGGGTCCACCCATCGTTCCACGATCCCCTCCGGCCGCTCCCACGCCGGCGAAGGGGACAGGCCTTCCTGGAACCGGGCCATGAGCTCGCCCCAGACGGGAGCCGCCAGCCCTCCGCCGGTGGCGCCGGGAAGGAAGGGCCTCGGTCGATCGTGCCCGATCCAGATCGTGGCCACATGCTGCGGGGTGTACCCCACGAACCAGACGTCGGACGCGTCCTGGGTCGTGCCGGTCTTCCCGGCCACCGGCCCCCTCACCCCGCCGGCCCGGGCCCCCGTCCCCGTTCCGGATCGGACCGCTTCCTGGAGCATCTCGTTCACCAGGAAGGCCACGCGGGGGTCCAGGGAGCCCCCATCGGAGGCCCCCGAGGTGTCCCCCCGCCGCCCGTCGCGCTCCCTGGCCGCCTCGGCGGGGGTCGTCCCCTCCGGCCCCCGGCGGAAGAGGACCGTCCCGTCCCCCCCCTCCACCCGCAGGAGGAAGCGGGGCTCCACCCGGCGCCCCATCCCGGCCAGGGTGGCGTAGGCGCGGGTGAGCTCCAGGGGCGAAAGGGAAGCGGTGCCCAGGGTCAGGGCCGGAGTCTCCGGGAGGGGGGAGCGGATCCCCGCCGCCCGCGCCGTCCGGATCACCGCCGGGATCCCGGCCTCCATCCCGATCCGGGCCGTGGGGATGTTGAGGGAGCGAGCCAAGGCCTCCTGCATGCCCACGGCTCCCCGGTAGCTCCCGTCGTAGTTCCGGGGGGTCCAGTCGTCCGACCCCCGGGCGACCAGCCGGAAGGGTCCGTCCTGGACCGGCTGGCTCATGGGGATCCCCGCCTCCAGCGCCGCGGCGAAGACGAAGGGCTTGAAGGCGCTTCCCACCTGCCTGCGGCCCTGGGTCACCCGATTGAACCGGGAGTGGACGAAATCCCGCCCTCCCACCAGGGCCAGGACATCCCCGCTCGCCACCTCCATCATGACCACCGCTCCCTGGAGGTAGTCCGTCCCCTCGGCTCCCCCGGGGCTCCTGGGGTCGAACCGGGCCCCCCGGTAGGCGCCGTGGCGTCCGCCCTCGATGGCCTCGAGACGAGCCACCAGGGCCGCCTCGGCCGCCACCTGGGCTTCCCAGTCCAGGGTGGTGTGGATCCGGAGACCCGATACGTAGACATCGGCCCCCAGGGCGTCCTCCAACTCCTCCCGCAGAGCGTCCACGAAGTAGGGGGCCGGGGTGGAGGCGGTGGGGGGCGGGGGTTCGCTGGCGATTCCCAGGGGACGCCCCCGGGCCTCCCGCGCTTCCTCGGGAGACAGCCGCCCCTGGGCCTCCATGAGGGAGAGAACCAGGTTCCGGCGGGCCTCGGCGCGCTCGGGATGGCGCCGGGGATCGTAGTGGGCCGGGGCGCGGGTCACCGCCGCCAGGAGGGCCGCCTGCTCCACCGAGAGGTCCGCGGCCTTCGCATCGAAGTAGTGGCGGGCGGCGGCCTCCACCCCGTGGGCGCCGGCCCCCAGATAGACATGGTTCAGATACAGCTCCAGCACCCGGTCCTTGGGAAAGCGGCCCTCGATGCTCCGGGCCACCCGGACCTCCACCAGCTTCCGGCGGAAGGTCCGCTCGGACCGGGAGATCCGCTCCGGGAAGACGCTCCGGGCCAGCTGCATGGTGAGGGTGCTGGCCCCTTCGGCCCGGCGGTCCGTGGTGACGTTCCGCACCGCCGCCCCCACGGCCCGGATCCAGTCCACCCCCCGGTGCTGCCGGAACCTGCGGTCCTCCACCGCCACGAAGGCCTCCGGCAGGTGGGGAGGCAACTCCTCCAGGGGCACCACGTCCCACCGGAGAGGGTGGAGGGAGGCGAACTCCGTCCCGTGACGATCCAACAGGACGGGCGCGCCGCCGGGCACGTAGGTCACCAGCATTCCGGGGTCCGGACATCCCGATACGCCGCATCGGGCCCAGAGGACCCCTGCGGTGGCGGCGCCGGCACCTGCCAGGAGCAGGGTGGCCACCAGGACCCGGGAACCCATTCCCCCCAGCGGGAGGAGTCCCCGAAGGCCGGTCCCCCGAGGGGATCGACCGCCGGAGCTCCGTCCTCCGGTCTTCCCCCTGCCGGACCGGCGGCCGGCCCCGCGCCCCCGGCGCCGGCTGCCCGTGTTTCCGCTCCCCGAGGCGCCCCGCTTGCCCGGGCTTCCCGAGGATCGCTTCCGGCCCTTTCCGGGCTCCCGCTTGGACGGAGTCATGAGGGGGTACTACCGGGGGGGGGAAGAAGAGGATCCCCCGGAGGGGAAACAGATGTTTTCCATTGCCTTTCCCCCTCCCTGGAACCAAGGATGATCCGGAGACCCGTCGATGGAGGACGGGGCGTTCCCCCGTCCACCCGGAGGGCTCCGGCCCGACCCGGTGGCGTGTGCGCGCCACCCGAAGTGTCGTCCCTTGGCAGGAAGGAGGCGCCATGATCCCACGCCGCAACGCTTCCCCGACCCCACCGGCTTCCCCCCCACCCTGGGGACACCGATGCCGGAGACTCGTCGCCGGCGCCCTGGCCGGGATCCTCTCGGCCCAGGCGGTGGCAGCCCAGACCCCCCCCGAGCCGGTGGAGTCGGACCTCCGCATCCGCTCGGTCCACGCCGTGGAGCGCCCCACCTTCATGTCCCCGTCGGCAGGCCCCCCCGGGACCACGGTGACCCTCCGCACGAGCCTTCTCCCCGCCCTCACCCCGGTCCAGGTGGCTCTGGGGGGGACCCGCTCGGGCTTCGAGGCCCTCACCCTGGCCCTCACCGACCGGCACGGAAATCTGGTGGAGGAGGTGACCATTCCCGAGTGGGCGCGGCGCGACGGCACCCATCGGTTCGTCATCTTCAACGCGTACTTCTCCCAGATCTACGCCACCACCAGCCTCTTCCACGTCACGGACGGAGAGGGTCGCGTCCTCCGGGAAGGCGAGGTGACCCACGCGGGTCCCGGCTGTCCCGCGGTGGCCGGGGTGGACAACGAGATCTATCACCTGGAGGGCCACCCCCACCCCCTCCGGGTGGGAACCCGGATCGTGGTGGAGGGGGAGATCGTGGAATCGGGGGAGTGCCCGGCGGGAGTGACCCTCCGGGTGGCGTCCCTGGACCCCGGCGAGGGCTGACGGCCGGCGGCCGATGAAAGGGGGGAGTCGGGCCATCCCGCGAGGCGTGGCCCGGAAGGCCGGGGGGGTGGTACGTTGGCTGTGGAAAGACCCCAGCCATTCCCGGAACCGACTCCTGCCATGCCCCTTCTCCGCGCCCCCAGGACCCTTCCAGGAGCCTCCGCCCTTCTCCTCTTCGCGCTCCTGGCGGTGGGTGCGGTGGGCTGTGCCACCCGGGGGAGCGGGGAAGGGGGATCCAGGAGCGGCACCAACGTCCTGGAGCGGGAGCAGTTCGCCGAGCTCCACTACGCCGACGCCTACGAGATCGTGGCCCGCCTCCGGCCCCGCTGGCTCAGGGCCCGGGGATTCGGGACCCTCCGGGACTCCAGCGCCAACCTCCCGGTGGTCTACCGGGACGATCGGCTCCTGGGGGAGCTGGATCGGCTCCGGGACATCGACTTCGACACGGTGGTACGGATCGAGTACATCGGCGCGTCCGATTCCACCACCCGCTTCGGCACGGGCCACAGCGGAGGGGTGATCCTGGTCACGACCATGCGCACGCCCTAGGACCGCGCCCCGGGACCCGATGGAGGGAGGAGGCGGGTCCCCTCAGAGCTCCAGGAGGTCGTCGTCGGGGTCGAAGCCGGCGTCCAGGAGAGGGCTGTCCCCCTCCGGCTCTCCGTCCAGCTCCTCCTCGTGCTCCTCCCGGAGCTTCTCCGCCACCAGGAGCGCCGTGGCATCCAGGAGCCGCTCCCCGAGGTTCCCGTCCATGCCCCGGGGGTCCCCCAGGATCCCGTTGGGCGCGATGGCCCGGAGCCCCTTCTCGAAGACCCGGGCCACCAGCTCCGGATCCAACTCCCCGGAACGCCCCTTCTCCACCCGTCCCATCCGTACCAGCCCCGGGTGCAGGTAGAGCATCTCGGAGGACTCCGCGATGTCGGCATGCCCTCCCACGTTCCGACCGAGTCCCACCTCCTCCTCCACCACCCAGCGCCACACGGCCACGAAGGCCAGGAGGTCGGTGTAGGCCGCCACCCGGCAATGCGGGCTCACCTGCGTCGTGGCCGCCTGGAGCCGTGGGAGCATCTCCTCCACGGGCTGGAAATTCCCCCCGTGGGTGGGGACCACGAAGATGTCCCGGAACCCATGGCGGGCCAGGCTCTCGCAGTAGTCCCGGAGGACCGCCTCGAGGGTCTCCTTCCGGAGGGAGATGGTGCCGGCGAACCCCATGTGGTGCTCGGACCAGCCCACCCGGATGGTGGGGGCCACCAGGGCGTCGCCCAGGTGACGGGCCACCCGGAGTCCCAGGGCCGTCCCCCGCTCCGCGTCCACGAAGAGGGGGAGGTGGGGGCCGTGCTGCTCCACGGCGCCCACCGGGATCACCACCGAGGTCATGCCCCGGGTGAGGGCGAGCTCCACCTCGGGCCAGGTGAGCTGCTCCAGGATGAGGGACTCGAAGTCGGAGAAGTCGGCGGACACGCCAGGCCTCCGGGCTTGGGACGGGCGGAAGGGGAACCTCGGGGAACGGTTGGAACATCGCGCCGGGACTCCCCCAGGTCCAGCGCGGGACCGGCGGCGTCCCCCCCTGGCGCCGGTGCCCACCTCCCATCACCTTCGACGCATGGAGAACCCCCACCCCCCGGGTCCCACCGCCCCGCCCCCCCCCTCGGACCGCTCCACGGCGCAGGATTCCATGCCCCTGCTGGAACGTCTGGGGCTCCACCGGAAGGAGCTCCGGGCCTGGGCCATGTACGAGTGGGCCACCACCGGGATGTGGGCGGTCATCGTGGCCGCGGTGTTCCCCATCTACTACCAGTCCGTCCTGGCCGCGGACCTCCCGGGGACCGTCGCCCTCAGGAACTATTCCCTGGCGACCACCCTGGGGATCGTCCTCGTGGCGGTGGTGGCGCCGGTCCTGGGGGCCATCACGGACCGGGCCGCCATCAAGAAGCCCCTTCTCCTGGCCTTCGCGGCCCTGGGGGTGGCCGGGTCCGGCCTCCTCTTCTTCGCCCACGAAGGGAACTGGCTCCTGGGGCTCGTCTTCTTCGTGCTCGTGAACATCGGGGCCAATGGGAGCGTGGTCTTCTAC
>JBJHCB010000093.1:0-8757 GCA_050485805.1 Gemmatimonadota bacterium
ATTCCGGAGTACTACGACGTCGACATCTGGAGCTGCGCGTACCTGAAGGAGCTGGGCGTCCATCAGGAACCGGACGTGTGCAGCGCCACCCGGGACCAGCACCACGACGACGTCCACTACTCCTCCATCGTCATGACGGTGGATCCGAACCTGGTGCGGATGGCGGCGCGGCGCGCCGCGGGACTCTTCCACATCAACGGGGTGGAGCTGGACCCCCTGGAGGAGACCCTGGAGATCGGACGCAAGCTCGTGGAGTACCGGGCCCGGATCACGGCGGACGCCATCCGACAGGCCATCGCGGCCACGCATTGACGGGCGGGAGGCCCACGGAAACCCGAAGGCCCCCGTGGGCCGGGACGGGAGAGGAAGACGGATGTCCATTCTGGTGGTGGGGAGCGTCGCCCTGGACTCGGTGGAGACGCCGTTCGGGACGGCCCACGATGTCCTGGGAGGCTCGGCGGTCTTCTTCTCCGCCGCCGCCTCCCTCCTGGCCCCGGTGCAGGTGGTGGGGGTGGTGGGTGAGGACTACCCCGTGGACGAGCTCCGGGCGAGCCTCAACGGGCGGGTGGACCTGTCGGGGGTGACCTCGGCCCCCGGAGAGAGCTTCCGGTGGTCCGGTGTGTATGCCTATGACCTGAACAGCCGGGAGACCCTGGAGACCCGCCTGGGGGTGTTCGCCGATTTCCGCCCCCGGATCCCCGAGGGGTTCCGGGAGGCCCGCTACGTCTTCCTGGGGAACATCGATCCCCGGCTCCAGATGGAGGTGCTGGACCAGGTCCGGGCCCCGGAGCTCGTGGTCTGCGACACCATGAACTTCTGGATCGAAGGGAGTCGGGATTCCCTCCTCGAGCTCCTGGAGCGGGTGGACTTCCTCCTGGTGAACGATTCCGAGGCCCGCCAGCTGGCCGGGGTACCCAACCTCCTCCAGGCCGCCCGCTGGATCCAGGCCCGCGGCCCGCGCATGGTGGCCATCAAGAAGGGCGAGCACGGGGCCATCCTCTTCGTGGACGACCGCGTCTTCTTCGTTCCCGGCTATCCCCTGGAGGAGGTCTTCGACCCCACCGGCGCAGGCGATGCCTTCGCCGGAGGGCTCCTGGGATATCTGGCGTCGGCGGGGTCCCTCACCCCCGACGACCTCCGCCTGGCCATGGTGTTCGGGTCCGCCCTGGGCTCCTTCGCCGTGGAGGATTTCTCCATCCGGAGGTTCCAGGGGCTCACCGCCGACCAGATCCGGGCGCGGGTGAAGGAGTTCCGGGACATGACCACCTTCGAGTACGACCTGGCCGTCACCCCCCCGGGCTGAACCCCCTGGGGCGCCCGGCGCCCTCCCCCCCCGGGTCTCCGGGATCCCGCCCCCGGGGTCCGGTGTCTGACGCTCCGGTGTCTCCCCTCCCGGGAGCCCGCCGTTCCGAGCCCTTCCCACCGGGACCCTGTCCCCCCCTGCCCATGACGTTCTCCTTCCTCCTCGTGACGGTGACCATCCTTGCAGGAGGGACCGGGGCTCCGGACCATGCGGGCCCCCCGGGTCCGGTCCTGATCCCCGCCCCCACCTGTGACATCCCCCTGGCCTGGCGGGTGGGAGAGGTGGACTCCCGCTTCGCCGTGGGCCGCGAGGAGGTGGAGGAGGCGATCCGGCAGGCCAGCCACCTCTGGGAGGACGCCGTGGGTCGGCGCCTGTTCACCTGGGACCCCGGTGCCGGCTTCCCGGTGCACCTGGTCTTCGACCACCGGCAGGCCCTGGCGGTGGCCCGCTTCCAGGGCGCGGAGGCGATGGAAGGGGTCCTGGCCCGCCTGGAACGCTGGAGGGGGGACCTGGGGGTCCGGCGGATCGACCTGGATCAGAGGCGGGACGACTTCGAGGGGCGGATCCACAGCCTGGACCGACAGGTGGAGAGCCACAACCGGTTGGTGCAGAGCTGGAACGAGCAGGGGGGCGCCCCCCCGGAGGAGGCCGAACGCCTGGCCGACATCGGGGAGCGGTTCCGGGTGGAACGGCAGGCCCTCAACCGCCTGGCGGAGGAGCTCAACCGGGAGAGCACGGTCCTGGCCCGGGAGACCGAGGCCCTGAACGACGCCATCCGCGACTACAACCGGAACCTGTCGGAATTCCAGGCAGGGACCCGTCCCGAGCCCGTCCAGGCGGGAACCTACCGGGAGGAGGTCCAGACCCGGGACGGCGTGGTGGTGGCGGTGGAACGGGAGATCCGGGTCTTCCAGTTCTCCGGCCTGGACCACCTGGTTCTCATCCTGGCCCACGAGTTGGGACATGCCCTGGGGCTCTCCCACTCCAACGTCCGGGGCTCCCTCATGTATCCCCAGACGGTCCTGGAGGGATCGGGACGCGTCAGCCTCGCCGTCCACCCCACCGACGCCGCCGCGCTGCGCCGCCTCTGCGGCTTCCGCTAGCCCCTAGCGCCAGCCGAGCCCCTCCACCGACGGGAGGAACCGGGGGGGCGTCCGATGGCCCGTGGCCTGCTCGTAGGCGTACGCGAGGCCCAGGAGGGGGCCGTCGCTCCAGGCCCGTCCGAAGAAGGAGAGGCCCACCGGGAGGCCATGGACCTGACCCATGGGGACGCTGACGTTGGGATAGCCGGCCACCGCGGCGGGGGTGGAGCTGCCCCCGCGATCGTGCTCTCCCCCCCCCGGGTCGAGCGCCCAGGCGGGGGTGGTGGTGGGCGCCACCAGGGCGTCCAGACCATGGACGTCCATGAGGGTGTCGATCCCCTGTCCGGCCAGCCGCGCCGTCTCCAGGGCCTCCAGGTACTCCGGAGCCGTGAGCCCCTCGGTGGCCTGGGCCATCTCCAGGATCTCCTGCCCGAACAGGGGCATGGAGCGTTCGTGTTCCGCCTCGTTGAAGGCGATGACCTCTTCCAGGGAGCGGACCCGGGCGTCGGATCCCAGCCCCTCCAGGTACCGGTCCAGGCCCGCCTTGAATTCGTGGAGGAGAATGGTGAACTCTGCGTCTCCGTAGTCCCCGAAGTGGGGGAGGGCGAGATCGTCCACCACCACGGCCCCGGCCCGTCGAAGCTCCTCCACCGCTTCGTCGAAGAGGCGGTCGGTGGCCGGGTGGTAGCCGGTGAGTCCCGCTCGCACCACACCGATCCGGGCCCCGGAGAGGGCTCCCTCGTCCAGGAAGCGGGTGTAGTCGGCCTCCACCCGGCGGGGAGCCTCCGGCGGATCGGAGGCGGGGTCGGTGACGGGATCCCGGGGGTCCGTGCCCAGGAGTGCGTTCAGGAGGAGGGCGGCGTCCCGGACGGTCCGGGCCATGGGGCCGGCGGTATCCTGGCTCTCGGCGATGGGAATGATCCCCGACCGGCTCACCAGCCCGATGGTGGGCTTCATCCCCACGACCCCGTTGGCTCCGGCCGGACAGGTGATGGACCCGTCCGTCTCCGTACCCACGGCCAGGGGGGCGAGGTTGGCGGCCACCACGACGCCGGACCCGGAACTGGACCCGCAGGGGGAACGGTCCAGGACGTAGGGGTTGCGGACCTGGCCCCCCAGGGCGCTCCACCCGCTCGAGGACTGGGTGGACCGGAAGTTGGCCCACTCGCTCAGGTTGGCCTTCCCCAGGAGGATGGCGCCCTCTTCCCGGAGCCGCTGGGTGACGAAGGCGTCCCGGGGGGGGATGACTCCCTCCAGCGCCAGCGCTCCGGCGGTGGTGGGCATCCGGTCCGCGGTGTCGATGTTGTCCTTCAGGACCACCGGGATCCCGTGGAGGGGTCCCCGGACCCGCCCTTCCTGCCGCTCCCGGTCCAGGCTGTCGGCCACCGCCAGCGCCTCCGGATTGACGGCGATCATGGATCGGAGGAGCGGCCCCTGCCGGTCCAGGGCCTCGATGCGGTCCAGGTAGAGTCCGGTGATCTCCAGGGCGGTCCATCGTCCCTCCTCCATGGCGGTCTGGAGCTCCGTCACCGTCATCTCCTCCAGGGGGAAAGCCGAGATACCCCCACGCCCCTCGGGGGATGGGGCGGGATCGCACCCGGCGGTAGCCAGGAGGAGCCCCGCACCCATCAGGGACAGGGAACGTCGGACCGAGGGGGTTCGCTGGGCGGAGAGGGCCATCGGGGAGATCCTCATGGGACGGGGGCCGGACGGAGGCGGAGACGGGCGGCGATCCACGCTGCCATCCTCCGGTGGGAACGGCGGAAATGCAAGGGAGATGGAGCCTTGGGGTGGCGGTTCCCCGCACCCCCAGGCCCCCGGAAGAAAAAGCTTGACGCCGGGAGAGCCGGGGTGAATACTGGTCCTACGCTCAAGGTGCGGTACGCCGGAGCACGGAGACACAAGTCTCCGCCGAGTCGACCTTGAGACCCTGCCATCGGACGGGACGCTGAGCGGTGGCATCGGGCCGAGATCAGGAGTACGGCTCGACGATGGAGGAGTTGCCGGTCTCCATCGCGAAGTCCCCGGAGCTCGGGGACGGCCTGAGTCGCGGACCGCGCGACGACGGAAAGGACGAACGAAGGACCAGGCACCCGCACGTGGGTGATCACCTGACAAGCGGTCCTTCACATCCGCCGGCAGACAGAAGGCCCCCTGAGAGGACGTGACCCCTCAGGGGGTCTTCTCACGTCCGGGAGTCAGGACTCCCGTTGGAGTGGTGCCCCCGGAGTCGATCTGCGCCCGAGCCTCGAGCTCATGTGCGCCCCCCTTCCTCGATCCCCTTTCGTTCCATGCGTCTGGCCGCTCTCCGTCTCCTCCGGATTCCCCTCGGGGTCCTCCTCGCCACGGCCGCCCTTTCCGGACCCCTGGCGGCCCAGCATGGCCATGATCCGGCCCACCACGACCGTCCCTACGCGGGGCTGGAGGAACGGGAGATCAAGGCCCTGGATCCCGGGGAGGTGGAGGCGCTCCTGGCCGGCGAGGGGATGGGCTTCGCCCTGGCCGCCGAGCTGAACGGAATCCCGGGGCCCCTCCACGTCCTCGAGCTGGCAGGTCCCCTGGAGCTGACCTCCCGGCAGGAGGGCGCCGTCCGGGAGATCTTCCGGGCCATGAGGGAGGAGACCTCCCGGCTGGGCCACGAGGTGGTGGAGCTGGAACGGACCCTGGACCGCCGGTTCCAGCATCGGCACATCGACGCCGCGCTGGTCCGGGACCTGACCCAGCGGATCGGCCTCCTGAGGGGTGAGATCCGAGCGGTCCACCTGGAGGCCCACCTGGCGGTGGATCCCCTCCTCACCGATGCCCAGCGGGAGGCCTACGTACGGCTCCGTGGCTATGGCGGGGAGGATCTCACCCCTCCCAGGTGAACCCCTCCCGACCGAAGTGCCCGTAGTTCGTGGTCTGCCGGTAGATGGGCCGGAGGAGATCCAACCGTTCGATGATGGCCCTGGGGCGGAAGTCGAAGCGTCGTACGAAGGCGGCGGCAGCGGCGGGGTCCCCGGTGCCGAAGGTGTCCACGAGCACCGAAACGGGCTCGGCCTCCCCGATGGCGTAGCTGACCTGCACTTCCGCCCGTCCCGCCAGGCCTTCCCGGACGACCTGCCGGGCCACCCACCTGCAGAAGTAGGCGCCGCTCCGGTCCACTTTCGAGGGGTCCTTTCCGCTGAACGCGCCCCCCCCGTGACGACCCATCCCCCCGTAGGTATCCACGATCACCTTCCGGCCGGTGACCCCGGCGTCGGCGGAGGGCCCCCCCTGCACGAAGCTACCGGTGGGGTTCACCCGGACCCGGATGCCGGTCCGGTTCCAGATCCCCAGGGACTCGGGCACCAGGGTCCCGGCCACGAACTCCAGGATGGCCTCCTGGGGGACGTCACGGGTGTGCTGGGTGGAGACCAGGACATCGGTGACCTCCACCGGGGTGTTGCCCTCGTAGCGCACGGACACCTGGGACTTGGAATCGGGGCGGAGCCAATCCACCGTCCCCCTCTTCCGATGGTCCGCCAGGTTCCGGACCAATCGGTGGGCCAGGAGGATGGGGAGGGGCATGAGCTCGGGGGTCTCGTCCGAGGCGAAGCCGAACATGATCCCCTGGTCCCCCGCCCCCTGGTCCGCCTCGGGCCGCGAATCCCCGTTCACCCCCTGGGCGATCTCCAGGGCCTGTCCGGAGAGGAAGTGGAGGATCTCCAGGCGGTCGGCATGGAAGGGCTGATCCTCGTCCACATAGCCGATCTCCCTCACCTGCTCCCGGGTGATGGCCTCCAGGTCCAGCTCGGCGGTGGAGGAGATCTCCCCCGCCAGGACCACCCGGCTTTCCTTGCAGAGGACCTCGCACGCCACCCGGGAGGAGGGGTCCTGGGCCAGGGCCGCGTCCAGAACCGCGTCGGCGATGGCGTCGCAGACCTTGTCCGGATGTCCCTCGGACACGGATTCGGAGGTGAAGATGTGGGAACCGTTGGGCATGGAACCTCGCGTTCGACGGAGAGAAGGGCGCAGGAGCCTCCGGGGGCCGGTCCCCCGCCGGGGCGGGAGCTCCACGTCGGCACGACCCAACGATGAGGGGGGTCCCGACACACATCCGTGCGGGACCCCCCTTGCGGCGTTCGGAGCGGCTTTAGCAGTGGACCACCCGGCTGCAATCGCAACAAATCCCGGGACGTCCAGGTCGCGGACGCCAGCCGAAGATAGGGGCGGAGCCGGGCCCGAGGCAAGACGGGGCCGGGCCGGTTGAGTTTCCACCGTCCAGACCGTATTCTCGCCGGCGGTGTGGGATCCGGGTCTCCCCGGGTTCGGTCCCTCCACGGTCTCCCCTTCCCCCCCGGTCCACCCACCCATGAACTACGGGTTCCTCATCCGGAACGACCGATGCATCGGGTGCCACGCCTGCTCCACGGCATGCAAGGCGGAGAACGAGGTGCCCCTGGGCGTCCATCGCACCTGGGTGAAGACGGTGGAGACCGGGGCCTTCCCCGACGTTCGCCGCCATTTCCAGGTGACCCGGTGCAATCACTGCGCCCACCCGCCGTGCGTGGCCATCTGCCCCACCCGGGCCATGTTCAAGCGCCCCGACGGGATCGTGGAGTTCGACGCGGACCGGTGCATCGGGTGCAAGGCGTGCCTCCAGGGGTGTCCCTACGACGCCATCCACATCGACCCGGAGACGGGAACCGCGGCGAAGTGCCACTTCTGCGCCCACCGGGTGGAACTGGGGATGGAGCCCCCGTGCGTGGTGGTCTGTCCCGAGCACGCCATCCTGGCCGGGGACCTGGACGACCCGGCGGCGGAGATCACCCGGACCCTGGCCTCCCACAAGGTGACGGTACGGAAACCCGAACAGGGGACCCGGCCGAAGCTCTTCTACGTGGACGGGGAGACGGCCACGCTGCACCCGTCCGCCACCTCTGCCCACCCGTCGGGATTCGCCTGGACGGAGCGGATGGAGCCCGAGCCGGAGGCGGGCCCCATCCGCATCGGACGGGGACGGTTCGCCGGGGAGATGGTCCGGAGCGCCTACGACGTGGAACACCGGGTTCCCTGGCACTGGCCGGTCCCGGGCTACCTGGTGACGAAGGCCATCTCGGCGGGACTGGTCCTCCTCCTGGCCGGGGGCTTCCTGGCCGGGCTCGTTCCCTTCCACACCCCGGTCTTCCTGGTCGGGGGCTTCCTGGCCCTCCTCTTTCTGGGGCTCACCACCGGGCTCCTGGTGGCCGACCTGGAGCGACCCGAGCGCTTCCTCTGGGTCATCCTGCGTCCCCAATCGGGAAGCTGGCTGGTCCGGGGCGCCTGGATCCTCCTGGCCTTCACCGCGGTGTTGGGGGGGTGGTGGGCGCTGGAGGCGGGGACGGCCTGGGGATGGGTTCCAGGCGGCCCCGCGGAGGCCCTCCGCCCCTGGCTCCTCTCGGCCTCCCTCCCCCTGGCGGTCCTCACCGCCATCTACACGGCCTTCCTCTTCGGACAGGCCGAGGGGCGGGATCTCTGGCAGAGCCCCCTCCTCCCCGCCCACCTCCTTTCCCAGTCCCTCCTGGCCGGGGCGGCGGCCCTCCTGGTCCTGAACCCCTTCCTTCCCCTCCCCCCCTCGCTCCTCACCTTGGCGTGGTGGGTCTTCGGAGCGACCCTGGTGGCCGATCTCCTGATCTTCTTCCCGGGGGAGTACGGCATGCGCCACGGCACCGACGCGGCGGGAGAGGCGGCCCAGGCCATCCTCCGAGGCGCCTACCGACGGGTCTTCTGGGGAGGCGCCATCGTCGTGGGTCACCTGGTCCCCCTGGCGCTCCTGGGGGCGGTGGCCCTCGTCCACACCCTGGGCTGGGGCGGCACCTCCCCCGACGGTGTGGCGGGGGCCTGGGATGCCGTGGCGGTGGGACTGGTGGCCAGCGGCCTGGCGGGTGCCCTGGCCCTGGTGGGGCTCTTCCTCTACGAGTATGCCTTCGTCATGGCCCCGCAGCGGGTCCGGAACAGCTGAGGGCCGGTCCATGAGCCAACGGAGCGGGAGCCAAGGGAGAGAGAGCCGCGGACGCGGGGTCCAGGAGGGGAAGGGCCAGGGGGGGACCAGGGAGGAGCCTCGAGGCGGCGCCCCTCCCCCGGACTCCGGGACCGAGGGACGGGCGTTCGGCCTCCCCGTCTTCCACGTCTCGTCCAAGACGCCGAAGCCCGTCTCCCTGGACACGGTGGTCCACCCTGACGGCCGGATGAGCCAGTACCCTCCCAGGGACCGGTGGGAGGACTGGGTGGAGTGGGATGCCAAGGCCTGGCCCCGGCGGGTGGCCCGGAACTACACCCTGGTCCCCACCATCTGCTTCAACTGCGAGAGCGCCTGCGGGCTCCTGGCCTACGTGGACCGGGAGACCCTGGACATCCGGAAGTTCGAGGGGA
>JBJHCB010000094.1:0-8744 GCA_050485805.1 Gemmatimonadota bacterium
GCGCTGGAGTCCATCGAGGTGGAGGAGGTGGTGCAGGCGGTGGAGCGCTACCTCCGGGCCCGCCTCCCCCGGCTGGGGCAGGGGGTGAAGCTCGAGGTGGAGCTGGAGCCCGATCTCCCCCCGGTGCTGGGGAGCGAGGTCCTGCTGGCCTGGGCCCTGGAGAACCTCATGAAGAACGCCGTGGACGCCCTGGCGGGGCGGGGGGGGACCATCCGCCTGGACGTGCGGCAGGGGGCGCCGGGGTGGGTCGCCCTCACGGTGGCCGACGACGGCCCGGGGGTGGATCCCTCCGTCCGGGACCGGATCTTCGAGCCCGGCGCCACCACCAAGGCCAGCGGCTGGGGGGTGGGGCTCTCCCTCTCCCGCCGCATCGTGGAGCGGATCCACAGCGGGCACCTGGAGCTGGTGGAGACCGGCCCCTCCGGGACGGTGTTCGAGATGCGGGTGCCTGCGGGGTAGGGGCGCCGCCCGGCGCGACTCCCGCCGCGCGCCACCCCGCCATCCGGTCGCGCGCTACCCCGCCATCCGGTCGCTTCGCTCCTCGTGGAGCTCGCCGGCGACCCGCCGCGGGGCGTCCGCCTTCTCGTTCACGCACTCCACCAGGTGCCACATCCCCAGGGGCTTCACCCGGTCGTCCCGGGTCTTCCGCAGGGGCCACTCTCCCACCACGTCGTCCACGGAGAGGTCGGTCCGGAACCCGATGTGCTTGCAGAAGGGGGAGATGGCCCGCTCCACCGCGGCCAGGAAGGGGGAGTCCTGCCGGAAGTGGTTCAGCAGGATGATCCGGGCCCCGGGCCGCGACACCCGGATCATCTCCCGCATGAGGGCCCGGTGGTCCGAGACCGCGGTGACCACGTACGCGGCGATGATCAGGTCGAAGCTGTCGTCCTGGAAGCTCATCCGCCCCGCGTCCATGGCCAGCAGGTCCACGTGCTGCAGCCCCTCGTCCCGGACCCGATCCCGGGCCTTCCCCAGCATCCCGGTGGAGATGTCCACACCGGTGATCCGCCCGTTCCGGGGGTAGAGGGGAAGGCAGAGGCCCGTCCCCACCCCCACCTCCAGCACCCGCTCCCCCGGGACGTGGGGCAGCTCCCGGATCACCTTCTCCCGCCCCTCCTGGAAGACCGGTCCGAAGACGCGGTCGTAGATGCCGGAGTACTGGTCGTACACCCGCTTGGCGGGATCCCGTGGAGAGGGCATGGCGAGTCCGTAGGAGGTCAGAGGCAAACCGAAACCGGCCCGGAAGGTAGGTTCCAGGCGGAAGGGGGACAATCGAGGGGCGAGGGGAGGCCCGGGCTCACGGCTCCGCCTCGCGTCCGTGCCTCCCGTCCGCGCCTCGCGTCCGCGCCTCCCGTCCGCGCCTCCCGGCCCCGCCTCACGGGAAGAGCGGGGCGATGGGCTCCCCCCGTCGGTCGACCCTGGGCAGGGCGGCCGCCCGGACGTCCAGGGCGAAGATGGCATAGGCATCGTCCCGGAAGACCTCCTGCCACCTGGCCTCCCCGGGGGCGGCCCTCGCCTGCTCCGTCAGGATCGAATCCAGGGGCCCAGGGTGGGGCACCAGGACGGCGTCGGTGGGATGGCGGGAGAGGAACTCGGCCCAGTCCCCCTCGCCCAGGTAGATCCGCATGGCCTCCTCCGCGAACGCGGCGGGATAGGCCACCTCGTACCGGCTGTCCACCCCCACCCGGACGCCGGGGTGGAGCATCCAGGAGACGTAGGCCCCGGTTCCGAAGGGGGTCATGAGATTCCCCTCGAACCCCGCCTCCGACAGGTACTGCACCGCCCCCGACGGGTAGACCTGCCGGTAGTCCTCCCCCTGGGTGGGGAGGTAGACCGAGAGCTCGCCGTCGCGGACCATCCAACCGATCCCCATCAGGGCCACCGCCAGGGTCGCCACCGCGATGGGCCGGGCGTGGCGATTCCAGACGCGCTGCACCACGGGCACCAGGGGGGTGGAGGCGAGGGCCGGCGTGACGTACGAGAACCAGACCACCACGTAGATGGGGAGGATCCGCACGCTCCGGAGGGCGAAGAAGGCGGCGGCCAGGAGGAGCAGGAACCCCGGGAGGCGTCGCCACGCATCCCCGCGCCACACCGTGTACGCGGCCACCAGCACGGAGACCAGGTAGAGGAGGAGGGGAGCCCCCCGGAAGGGCTCCGACCACAGGGGGAGCCACTCGGTGATGTAGGGCCGCTCCATGGTGAGGGCGTGGGCCAGGTACCGGACGAACTCCGCCCCGTAGGGATTCACCAGGAGGAGGGGGAGGGTGACCCCCACCGCCAGAAGGAGGTGCCACGACTCCGCGAGCGCCTCCCGCACCCGCCCCGCCCCAGCCCCGGATCCCCCCTGCCCCCCGAACCACTCCGGCCACCCCGCCCGAACGAACCGCTCTCCGGCATACAGCCCCAGGAGGCCCGCTCCCACCACGAACCCCCCGTGCATGTTGAGCCACACCACGAAGAGGAGGGGCCAGAGGAGGAGCCACCCCCGCCGTCCCGCCCGTTCCCTCTCCAGCAGCAGGAGGAGGATGGCCAGGAAGAGGAAGGTGAACAGGTGGGCCCGCACCGGGGAGAGTCCCGGCCAGAAGAGGACGATGGCGAGGGGGGCGGCCAGCACCAGCTCGGTGGGGCGGGCTCCCCGGCTCCAGGCGACGGCCACACAGCAGGCCACGATCCCGGCCACCAGGAGGAGCCGGAGCCCCGCGAGCCCCCCGGCCCCCAGCCCCAGCCCCACCACCACGAAGTAGAGGACCGCCCCCGTCCCCCACTCGTGGTGGACCACCGGGCTCACCGTGGGGGTGTAGGCGAAGGTGTCCTCCAGGGGGAGGCGTCCCAGGGCCAGGGCTTCCCGGATCAGGGCCATCTCGTGGAAGAGGTCCAGGTCGATGACCCGGACGTTGGCCAGGATCCGGAGCCCCAGGGCCAGGATGCCCACCCCCATGGCCAGGCCGGCCCACCGGGGCGGGGGCCGGGACGGTGGCCGTGGCGGGCGCCGCTCCTCCGAAGCTCCCCCTTCCGTCATGCGCGCTCCCTCCATCCCCCTCCCATGGCCTCGTCTCGAGCCCCCGCCGTTGCGTCGTCTCCACCCCCCTCCCCGGGCCCCGACTCCGCGGCCGAACTGAATGTCCGGACGGGCGCCGCGCCAGGGGAGCCGGCAGAGCCCCCAGGGCTTTCCCGGGGCGGGGGAGGCGCGTATGGTCCAGGATCGAACCCGGCGAAGGAACCCCGGGCTGGCTCGTTCCCACAGGAGACCCCATGCGACCCCTTACCCGCCGCGAGGCCCTCCAGGCCTCGGGAGTCCTCGCCCTGGCCGGCCTGGCCGGCTGCACCGGTACCGAAGGGACGGCCGCGGACGCCACGGGCGCCGAAGGGATGGCCTCCGGCGGGGCGGCGCCGGCCCCCGACGGAGCTGCGGAGGGGGCGCCCACCCCCTTCACCGTGGCCCGCACCACCATTCCCGTCCTGGGCCGGTCGGAGGTCTTCCCCGTGCGGCGCATCTACTGCATCGGCCGGAACTACGCCGCCCACGCCATCGAGATGGGGTCGGATCCCACCCGGGAGCCTCCCTTCTTCTTCCAGAAGCCCACTGACGCCATCCAGGTGGTGTCCCCCGGAGAGGAGCTGGACCATCCCTACCCTCCCCTCACCCGGAACTACCACTACGAGTTGGAGCTGGTGGTGGCGCTGAAGGGGGGAGGGCGCGACATCCCGGTGGACGAGGCGCTGGAGCGGGTCTACGGGTACGCGGTGGGGCTCGACATGACCCGGCGGGATCTCCAGTTGGCCATGCGGGCCGAGGAGAAGCCCTGGGAGATCGGGAAGAGCTTCGACCACTCGGCGGTCCTGGGTCCCCTCCACCCCGTGGAGGAGGTGGGGCACTTCCACCAGGGGAGGATCCGCCTGCGGGTGAACGGCGAGGTGAAGCAGGATGCCGACCTCGATCAGATGATCTGGAATGTGGCGGAGCAGATCAGCCAGCTCTCCCAGGGGTCGGAGCTCCGGGCTGGGGACATCATCTACTCCGGGACGCCGGAGAACGTGGGTCCCGTGGTGGTGGGCGACCTCATGGAGGGGCACATCGACGGCCTCACGGAGATCGGGGTGCGGGTGGTGTGAGCGCCCCCGCGGCCTCCAGCCGGGAGGGGAGGTCGGTGAAGACCACCGCCAGCAGGATGAGGTTCTCCCAGAAGAAGATGTTCATGGTGACCAGGGTCACCAGGTGGAATCCCACCATCGCCGGTAGCCAGAGGAGCCGGAAGCGCCTCGACAGGAGGGCGGCGGGAGAGAGGACCTCCAGGAGGGTGATCGCCACGAAGCCGGCCTTGAGGAGGGCCAGGGCGGAGGGCTGATCCAGCAGGGTCAGGGAGAGGGAGAAGGGGTATCCCGAATACTCCAGCGTCCGGAGCACCATGTAGGTGGGGAGGGCGTCCCCCGTGAAGATCTCCCATCCCCCCATCCGGAGGCGGTGGAGGCCGATGAGGGCGTAGGTCACGGCCACCAGGAGGGCGGTCCCCACCAGCGGGAAGCGGTACGCCCCGGTGCCGGGGGCCCCGTCCGGCAGCCGCCGGGCCGGGCCCTGCTCGCGCCGGGCCTCTCCGCGCCTCCAGGGGACGAACCCATCCGCGGCCGGGGCCACGGCCAGGAGGATCCCCGCGTAGAGGGACGCGAACTGGGCATGGTTCACGTACGAGCCCCACCCCTTCGCGAACCCGTCGAAGTACAGGAGGCCCAGCGCGGCCAGCGGGCCGATGACCCAGAAGGGCCGAACGCCCAGCGCGGCCGCGGCGAAGAGGACGAGGAGCACCCCCTGGGTGACCCCCAGCGCCACAGGGTGGAGCAGGAGCGTCCAGGCCTCCCCGGGCAGGAGGCCGAGGAGGCCCGGCGCATCGAAGAGCTCGGGGGGGAGCCGGCCGCCCCGGGTCACCGGGGTCCAGAGGAGCTGGAGGATCCAGATCCCGAAGACCACCACCCGGAAGAGTCCCAGGGCCCGGGGCCCCGCTCCCTCATGGAGCATGGCGCGCGCCCGATCGGAGCTGGACCACGGTGGGGCAGGGGGACTCCAGGGGCCGCTCCCTCCGGGACGGGTCCACCTCGCACCGCCGCACCTCCAGGGTCCACCCCTCCGCACCGGGGAAGGCCCGGTGGTGGAGCTCCCCGAGGCGCTGGAGGATCTCCAGGAACTCCTCGTGGGAGGCCGGGTCCACCTCCACCCCCGGGGCGGCGACGGCGGGAGGCTCCACCGCCTGGGCGATGCGGCCGTGGATCCCCCGGACCTCCTGGACCGGGGCCAGGCGCGCCCAGGGGAAGTGGCGCGGGGCCTCCCCGTCCCGGGACACCCGGAGCTCGACGTAGACCGGATCGGGTTCGGCCAAGGAGTACATGGTCCAGGCGGTGAACGGGTACAGGGCCCGATCCAGCTGGAAGACCTGGCTGGTCAGGACGCCCAGCACGAGGGCCAGGAGGAGCCCCAGCCGGGGAAGGCCGGTGCCGTCCAGGA
Organism: Gemmatimonadota bacterium; assembly: GCA_050485805.1. GTDB lineage: Bacteria > Gemmatimonadota > Gemmatimonadetes > Longimicrobiales > Gaopeijiaceae > T3Sed10-66. The sequence continues at coordinate 5,498 of JBJHCB010000094.1, forward strand.
GCCGGAGGTACCGGCTCAGCACCCAGAGGACCACCGGGATCAGGAGGAGGGGGTAGAGCATCGCCCTCAGGCTGCGGGTGGGGGACCGGCCGCCAGGGCCCTCTCCAGGACCCACCCCCGGAAGAAGGGGTCCGCCAGGCGGGTGGGGCTTCCCTCGGTGAGGTGGCCCTTGTCCCGGAGGATCCGCACCGCCTTCGACACCGCCGAGCTCACCGGCAGGTCGAAGGCGAAGGCCGCATCCTGGCTGTGGAGCTGGTCGGTCCCGGCGGCCACCGCCCGGATCACCGCCCTCTGGTAGGTGGGGAGCTCCTGCCAGAGGTTCTCGTATCCCCGGGCTCCCTCCCCCACCAGGTCCGCGGCGGCCGAGGCCACCTCGTCCATCCCCAGGCGGTTCCGGTTGAGGGCACGGAGGAAAGCGGCCCGGGCCAGCCGGACCCGGTCGGCGGTGACCGATCCGGCGGCGTGCACCAGGGCCCGGCCCACCCCCGGCTCCGCCTCCACCCCGTGGGCCCGGATCCGCTTCTCCAGCCACTCGGCCATCTCGGCCTCCGGGATGGGGCCGAGCTCCAGGCGCACGAGTCCCCTCCGCCCGGACTCCGGCCCCGGCCCCGATGTCGGTCCCGATGTCGGTCCCGATGTCGGTCCCGATGTCGGTCCCGGTGCGGGGGGAACCGAGGGGGCGGCGCCCAGGGGGCGGAGGAGGCGGGGGGCCGATCCCGTCAGGATCCAGGAGAGGTTCCGGGTGGCGGCGAGCCACTCCGTAAGCGCACCGAAGCCCTCGGGGTGGAGGGCGGGAAAGCGCTGGATCTCGTCCAGCGCCAGGGCCAGGGGGGCCGGGTGATGGGCGGCCACCCCGTCCAGCCATCGGAGGAGCTCGAGGAGGTGTCGCTCCGCCTCTCCCGGAGCGAGCATCCGCTCCCGGATGCCCAGGCGGATCCCATCGCCGCCGGCGCCCGCCTCGGGGCGAAGCCCCCAGGCCCTCAGGGTATCCAGGAGGCGGCCCCGTTGTCGCCACTTCGAAGGCACCTCCGCCACCCACCTCCGGAGGAGCTCCGAGAGGCTGTCCGTGGACCGGAGGTCCACGCGCAGGAGGATCCCTCCCCGGCTTGCCACCGGGTGGAAGGCCTGTTCCACCGCCGACCGCTTTCCCTGCCCCCGGGGCGCCACCACCAGGAGCCGTCCCCGGCTCCAGAGGGCCTGCTGCACGCGGGCCAGCTCGGCCCGGCGGCCGACGAAATGGGGCTCGGTGACGACCTCACCCACCCGGAACGGGATCTCCATGGCTCACTATCTGGGGAGGGACCGTCCGGAGAGCAAGCAGTTTGTGCGCCGTAGACCCCTCCTCGGGGAGGGGAAGGCGAGCGATCTCTCCATTCGGTGAGATGACCGGGGGCCGCCCCCCAGGACGCCCCCCGCCGACCGCCTTTCCCCCGCCGACCCCTCCTCCCCTCGACCCGCCCCGCGATTCTGGACATCTTCCGGTGCGCTTCCCGGACCAACAGCGAACGCAGACAGAGCCGCAGCCTTTTTCCACTCGTCCCCGGCCCTCCCCATCCCACCCGATTCGGTGCCCGAACCTCCCTCCCTCTTCCCGTCCGCCTCCGGGCCCGGCTCCGACCCCCTGGACACCCTGAACCCCGAGCAGCGCGAGGCGGTGGAGCACCTGGAGGGCCCCATCCTGGTCCTGGCCGGCGCCGGGTCGGGGAAGACCCGGGTCCTCACCACCCGCATCGCCCGGCTGGTGCAGGACCACGGCGTCCCGCCCGACCGGATCCTTGCGGTGACCTTCACCAACAAGGCCGCCGGGGAGATGCGGGACCGGATCCGGGCCCTCCTGGGGCGGGACCCGGTGGGGGCCTGGATGGGGACCTTCCACTCCCTTGGGGCCCGCTTCCTCCGGCGCCACGCGGAGCTCCTGGGATGGGACTCCACCTTCACCATCTTCGACGCCGAGGAGAACCTCCGGGAGATCAAGCGGATCATGGACGCCCTCCAGCTCGATCCGAAGCGCTGGAAGCCCCAGGCGGTCCGCGGAATCATCTCCGACGCCAAGAACCAGCTCGTCCGCCCCGAGGCCTTCGTGGAGCAGCACGGGGACGGCTTCGATCTCTTCCTGCGGAACGTGGCGAAGGTCTATCCGGCCTATCAGAAGTCGCTGAAGGAGCAGAACGCCTTCGACTTCGACGATCTCCTGGTGAAGCCGGTGGAGCTCCTGGATGCCCATCCCCACGTGGCCGACCGCTACCGGGAGCGCTTCGCCTTCATCCTGGTGGACGAGTACCAGGACACGAACCATGCCCAGTTCCGCCTCCTGGAGCTCCTGGCCCGGAAGCACCGGAACCTCATGGTGGTGGGGGATGACGACCAGTGCCTCCTTCCAGGCACCCCGGTGGCCACGGGGGCGGGGCCCGTGCCCATCGAGACGATCCGGCCCGGGGCGGAGGTGGTGGGGGCCACGGGGAAGGGAGGTGGCGCCCCTGCCGTGGTCACCGCCTCTCCCACCCGGCATTACCGGGGACCCGTGATCCGCCTGGCCACCGAGGACGGGCGCACCCTCCGGGCCACTCCCAACCACCTGGCCTTCGGGCGCCTCCGACCCGATCCGGAGGTCTGGTACGTCTACCTCATGGAGCGGGAGGGGCTGGGCTTCCGGGTGGGGATCACCCGGGGGGTCCGGGCGCGGAAGAGCGGGGAGGTGGTGAATGGACTGGCCGTTCGATGGAACCAGGAGCGCGCCGACCGGGCCTGGGTCCTGGGGACCTTCGACTCCGAGGCGGACGCCCGACTCCGGGAGGCGGAGTTCGCCTTCGGCTTCGGAGTCCCCACCGTGGGCTTCCACGCCCAGGGACGCAGGGTGGCGCTGGATGAGGAGCGGATCCGGACCCTCTTCCGGGGCATCGACACCCGGGAGCGGGCGGAGGCGCTCCTGGAGGCCCTCCACCTCTTCCCCGAGCATCCCCATCACCTCCCTTCGGCGGTGGTCCGCGGGGAGAAGACCCGGCGTCTCGTGGACTTCACCCTCTTCGGCGACGCCAGGCGATACGCGGGACGCCCCTGGGCCGACCACAGGGTCCAGCTCGTGACCCGGGGTGAGGCGGAGCGGCAGGTGGTCAAGACGGCCCGGAAGAGCCACGACGAGGGGTGGCGGTACGCCCGGGAGCTGGCGGCCCGGGTGGACGCCGACTTCCGTGTCCGGGCCTACCTGGTGGAGGGCGCGGAGGGAGCCCGCGGGGACGGGGTCTTCGAC
>JBJHCB010000095.1:0-8727 GCA_050485805.1 Gemmatimonadota bacterium
TGCCCCGGCCCCGTCTTGGTGGGGGGGGGGGGGGGGGGTTGGGGGGGTGCGGGGGGGCCGGGCGGGGGGCGGGGGTACACGGGGGAAACTACCCCGCCGGCGATGCGTCGGGGAGGGCGGGGGCCTCCCCGGTCTCCGGGGGGTGCCACTCCACGATGGCCGCATACCCCAGGCTGGCCAGGTCGGTGCGGAGGTAATCCGCTACCACCGATACCACCTGGAACCCCCGCGCCAGCTGGAAGGAGAGGGTGGGATCGGTGCGCTCCCCCCGGACCACCGCCTCGACGTAGGCCTCGGGGCTCAGGTGGTCCGCCACCTTCCGATAGCCGGAGATGCGGGCCCCGGCACGGATGCGTCGAAGCCCCATGCGGTGGAGGAGCGCTTCCCGGGCTTCGTAGAGGGCGGTTCCCACCCCCAGCCCCCGGGTATCCCGGCGGACGGCCACCCCGGCGCCGTAGAGGGTGTCCCCCCCCGGGTCGTGGGTTCCCAGGCGCCCCCGGTCCGTCACCTCCCGCCACGGGGCCCCGGGGGGCCAGCGCTCCCCGGCGATCACCAGGGAGACCACCATCCCCAGGATCCTTCCGCTCCGGGTGCCCACCGCCACCATCTGGCCCTCGGGGAAGACCTCCTGGTGGAGATGGAGCTCCGGAGCCTTCCAGGAGCCGTCCTCGCCGTAGATGCTGCGGGAGATGCGGAGAAGGGCCGGAATGTCCTCCGGCCGGGTCTGCCGGACCCACACCCGTCCACCGGGACCGGCCGCCGACCCCCGGGCGGTCCGGTCGCTCACACTTCCTCCACCTGCACCGCCGAGGCGATCCCGTAGGACCGCTCGGAGTCCATGAGGGGGAGGACGGTGCCACCCGTCCTCACCTCCCGGATGTTCTCCATGTCCAGGTCCCCGAAGACCATGCTCTCCTGGTTGGCGTCGCCCTCGGCCAGGATCCCGTCCCGGGCGAACCGGACATCGGACGGGGTCAGGATGGCGGCCTGGCCGTAGTTCAGCGACACCGCCGGAACCATGGGCAGGGAGCCCACCGTGGCCGAGTGGATCACGTACATCTGGTTCTCGATGGCCCGGGCGTGGGCGCAGTAGCGCACCCGGAGGAATCCCCGGCGGTCGTCGGTGCAGGCGGGCACAAGGAGGATATCGGCCCCGGCCCGGGCTGCGGCCCGGATGACCTCGGGAAACTGCACATCGTAGCAGATGGCGATGGCCATGCGCCCCAGCTTCGTCTCGAAGACCTTGAGCCGATCGCGGGCCTCCACGTTCCACTCCTCCCGCTCGAAGCGCGTCATGTGGAGCTTCCCCTGGATCCCCCACCCCCCGGACGGATTGAAGAGGTACCCGTCGTTGTGGATCCGCCCCGTGTCCGGATCCACCTCGGGGATGGTGCCCCCGGCGATGTACAGGCCGTGCTCCCGGGCCAGGCCCGACATGAGTTCCACGTACTCCGGGCGCTGGGCCGCCAGATCCCGGATCTGGGCGTCGATGGGGCGGCGGGTGTTCCCCAGGGTGAGGAGCTGGGTGGTGAAGTACTCCGGGAAGACCAGGAGATCGCAGCGGTAGTCCGCCGCCGTCTCCACCAGCGCCTCCACCTGGGCCCGGAACTCCCGGAACGAGTCCACGGGGCGGATGAAATACTGGAGGGACGCCACGCGGATGCGGGACAATGGGGTCTCCGGGTTCAGGGGTGGACGGGGGACCGGGCCCGCTCCCCGGGCCCGTGCGCAGCGGGGGAGATCCCCTCCCTCTCGGGGGACCCCCTCCTCGCCTACCCGGCTGGCCACGCCCGGTTCGCCCCTCTGTCCCGGGGCGCCCCGGGTGCTGACGAGCCCGCCACCCCCCCTCCGCGCCCCGGTTGACGGGACCCGAGACCTTCGCCTATCTATCGGGGTCATGCCCCTCATCCCATGCCGCCCGTTGCCGGCCCCCGAACGCCGGGGCGGGAGGCGCACCCTTTTCCCCTTCCGGGAGGCTGCCATGCCCCTCCGCCATTGGTTGACGTCCACCCGGACCGGATGTCCGGTCCTGGCCCTCCTCCTCTCCCTCCTCCTGGCCCCGGCGGCCCCGGAGCGGGTGGAGGCCCAGAGCGTTCCCCATCCCTCTGAGATCTTCGGCTTCCAGCCGGGGGACGACTACCAACTGGCGGACCTGGATCAGCTCTACACCTACTACCGGGCCCTGGCCGAGGGGAGCCCCCGGGTGGAGAAGTGGGAGATCGGCCGCACCTTCCGCGGCAACCCCATGTACCTCCTGGCCATCTCCTCCGAGGAGAACATCGCCCAGCTGGACCGCTGGAAGGAGATCTCGGGGCGCCTGGCCCGGGCCCGGGGGGTGGATGAGGGCGAGGCCCGTCGCCTGGCCCAGGAGGGGAAGGCCATCGTCTGGATCGACAGCGGGCTCCACTCCTCCGAGGTGGCCCACGCCCAGCACGGCCCCCTTCTGGCGCACCACATGGCCTTCGACGAGTCGGAGGAGACCCGTCGGATCCGGGAGGACGTGATCCTCCTCTTCATGCCCCAGATGAACCCGGACGGCCACACCGTGGTGGTGGACTGGTACCGGCGGAACCTGGGCACCGACTGGGAGACCACCTCCTCCGTGGAGGTCTATCACGAGTACGTGGGGCACGACATCAACCGGGACTGGTTCATGTTCCGGCAGAACGAGTCCCAGGCGGTGGCGAAGCAGCTCTACGAGGAGTGGTATCCCCAGATCATCTTCAACCACCACCAGACGGCTCCCTTCCCGGCCCGGATCTTCATTCCCCCCTTCGCCGACCCTGTGAACCCCCACATCCCCCCCCTGGTGGTCCGGGGGGTGAACATGGTGGGGGAGCACATGGCGAAGCGGTTGGAGGAGAAGAACATGCCCGGAGTGGTCTCCCGCATGAGCTTCACCATGTGGTGGAACGGCGGGATGCGGACCGCCCCCTACTTCCACAACATGATCGGGCTCCTCTCCGAGGTGGGACACGCCTCGGCGACCCCGGCCTTCCACCACCCGGACAGCCTTCCCGAGTACTTCGGGTCGGGGACGCATCGGATCTCCGCCCGGGAGCCCTCCGTCTTCTACGCCAACCCCTGGGAGGGAGGCTGGGCCCGCCTGGCCGACGCGGTGGCCTACCACTTCGAGACCTCCCTGGGCGCCCTGGACATCGGGGCGAAGATGAAGGAGGACTGGCTGTTCAACATCTGGCTCATGGGGAACCGGCAGATCGAGGCCGGTGAGGCGGGAGGCCCCTTCGCCTACGTGGTGGACGTGGACGACCAGCGCGACGCCGGCGAGGCCGTGGAGCTCCTGAACGTGCTCCGTCGCGGAGGACTGGAGATCCATCGGGCCACCGCCCCCTTCCAGGCGGGAGGGCGCCAGTACCCGGCAGGCAGCTACATCGCCTACGCCGGCCAGGCGTTCCGGGCCCACCTCATGGACCTCCTGGAGCCCCACGCCCACCCGCACCGGGAGCTCTATCCCGGCGGACCTCCGGAGCCGCCCTACGGCGGGCTCTCCGGCTGGACCATCTCCATGGCCATGGGCGTGGATGTCCATCGCATCGAAGACTCCTTCGAGGCCTCCGTGGAGGAGGTGGAAGGCTGGGTCCCGACTCCCTCGGCGCGGATGGCGGGCAACGGGGGCTTCGGGTGGGCCCTCTCCTCCACCCGGAACGACTCGCGCCTGGCGGTGAACCGACTCCTGGCCGCCGGGGAACGCGTCCACCTCCTGGGCGACCCCCTCCCCGAGCTGGGAGAGGCAGGGGCCCCCGGGTCCTTCGTGGTGGAGAACGGGTCCGGAACCCGCGCCCGTCTCGAGGCGCTGGGCCAGGAGCTGGGTCTCCAGGTCACCGGGATCGAGACGCGGCCCTCGGGCACCCTGGTGCCTCTCTCTGCGCCCCGCCTGGGCCTCTACATGCCCTGGACCGCCAACATGGACGAGGGGTGGACCCGGTACGTCCTCCGGGAGTTCGAGTTCCCGGTGGACACCCTCCGGAACGCCGACATCCGGGGTGACCTCTCCGGGTACGACGTGATCCTCTTCGCCGACCAGGGCGCCGGGTCCATCCTGAACGGCCATGCCGAGGGCACCCGCCCGCCGGAGTATGTGGGTGGGGTGGGAGCGGAAGGGGTGGAGAGCCTCCGGCGCTGGGTGGAGGCCGGCGGGACCCTCATCACCTTCGACGGCGCCTCCGACTTCGCCATCGACGCCCTGGAGCTCCCGGTCCGGAACGTGGTGGCGGGCGTCTCCTCCGAGGAGTTCTTCATCCCGGGCTCCCTGATCCGGACCCACTTCGACCCCACCCATCCGGTGGCCTTCGGGATGCCCGAGGAAGGGGCGTCCTTCCTGCAGGGTTCCCGGGCCTTCGAGGTCCAGGACGGCGACCGGGTGGATGTGGTGGCGCGCTATGCCGAGGAGGACCTGCTCATGAGCGGGTGGGAGCTGGGTGGCCCGGAGCACATCGGGGGCCAGGCGGCGGTGGTCCGGGCCAAGGTGGGATCGGGCCAGGCCGTGCTCATCGGGTTCCGACCCCAGTTCCGGGCCCAGCCCACCAGCACCTACAAGCTCTTCTTCAACGCCATCCACGGAGGAGGCGCCCAGGGGGACGCCCTCATCGGACTCCGGGGGAGCTGGGAGGGCGTGCTGGCGGGACAGCGTTGACCCCGGCGCTCCGGGACGACCCGGAGTGGAAGGCGTCCGGCCGCCGCCGGTGAGGGGGACGGGCGGGCGCCCCGGAAGAAGGGCGGGGGGGTGGATCTTCGGATCCACCCCCCTTTCTGGTGCGCGGTGGGGCGGCGGGAGGGGTCCATGATCCTTCCCCGGGGGCCGGCCCGGATCCTCCCCGTCCTCCGCGCCCTCCGCCCCTCCCGCCGGGATCTGGTGGGGGTGGTCCATCTGGCCCTCCCCGTGGCCCTGGTGCAGGTGGGGATGATGGCCATGGGGGTGGTGGACACCCTCATGGTGGGGCGGGTCTCCGCGGCAGATCTGGCGGCCGTGGCCCTGGGGAATCTCTACTTCTTCACCACCGCCACCTTCGGGATGGGGCTCCTCATGGCCCTGGATCCCCTGGTGGCCCAGGCCGTGGGGGCCGGGGACAGGGACGCTTCGGCCCGGGCCGTGCAGCGGGGATGCCTCCTGGCCCTGGGGCTCTCCGTGGTGACCTCCCTGGCCCTCCTCCCGGCCGGAGCCGTCTTCGGCTGGCTGCGGCAGCCGGTGGAGGTGATCCCCATCGCCACGGGGTACGCCCTCTGGTCCATTCCGGGGACGGTGGGGTTCTTCGCCTTCATCGTCCTGCGCCAGGCCCTCCAGGCCATGGGTCGGGTCCGCCCCCTCCTCTGGGTCATGGGGGCGGCCAACCTGGTGAATGCGTTCCTCAACTGGATCCTCATCTGGGGGAACCTGGGGGCCCCGCGCCTGGGGGCCGTGGGCTCCGCCATGGGCACCTCCCTGTCCCGGTGGTTCATGGCCCTGGTCCTCCTGGGGATCTCGTGGACCCTCCTGCGCCCGCACCTCCGCCCCTTCCGTCCCGGGGTGCTGGCACCGGCCCCCTTCCTCCGCATGCTCCGCCTCGGGGTTCCCATCGGCCTCCAGTCCATGTTGGAGTTCGGTGCCTTCGGACTGACCGGGGTCTTCATGGGGTGGCTGGGGACGGCCCCCATGGCCGCCCACCAGGTGGCGCTGAACCTGGCCGCCTTCACCTTCATGGTGCCCCTGGGGATCGCCGCGGCAGGGGCGGTCCGGGTGGGCCAGGAGATCGGGCGCGGGAAGCCCGAGGCCGCCCGGCGCGCCTCGGGGGCCACCCTCCTCCTGGGCCTGGGCTTCATGATGGTCACGGCGTTGCTGTTCCTCGTCTTTCCCGGCCCCCTGGGTCGCCTCTACACGGGCGATCCCGCCGTCCTGGCCCTGACCTCCCTCCTCATCCCCATCGCCGGGGTCTTCCAGGTCTTCGACGGCCTCCAGGCGGTGGCGGCGGGGGTGCTCCGGGGGGCGGGGGACACCCGCGTTCCGGCCCTCCTCAACCTGGCGGGATTCTGGGTGGTGGGGCTGCCCCTCTCCCTCCTCCTGGCCTTTCCCCTGGGGATGGGCCCCACCGGCGTCTGGTGGGGACTCGCCGCAGGGCTCCTCTCGGTGGCCGTTCTCCTCCTCATCCGGGTGGGAGTGCGGATGGGGCGGGGCCTGGAGCGGGTCCTGGTGGACCCCTGATCCCGGCGTCCACCGGGAGCCCCGGGCCGGCACCGGCGGAGGTCCGCGCCCCCCCCCGGTGGCGCCGGATGGGGGAGGGGACCATCTTCCACCTTCTCCCTCGTTTGCCCCGTGTCCGGACCGCCACCAGGAGCCCCCATGGACGGATCCACCCCTTCCCCTCCTCCCCCTCCCACCCCCCTCGTCCAGGTCGGGGGCGCGGCGGCGGGGGTTCAGGTCCGGAAGGTGGAAGGGGGGGCGGGGATTCCCTCCGGACGGACGGGAGGCCGGTGAGCTGATGGCGCCGCGCGAGGGGGGAGTCTCGGGGGGAGTGGGGACCGGAAGGGACGGGACGCCGCGGCCCGGAGGCCCGGCTGGAGCCCGGGGTGCCCTCCCCGGCCTCGACGCCGCACTCCCCGGGGTGGCGGAGCTCCGCGAGCAGGTGGCCATCCGGGTGGTGGGACAGGAGGGGGTGGTGGAGGAGGTCCTCCTCTGCCTCCTGTCCGGAGGGCACGGCCTGCTGGAGGGCCCCCCGGGGCTCGCCAAGACCCTCCTGGTCCGGACCCTCGCCCAGGCCCTGGACCTGGAGTTCCGTCGGATCCAGTTCACCCCCGACCTCATGCCGGGGGACGTCACCGGGACCGAGGTCATCGAGGAGGACCGCACCACCGGGCGCCGCGCCTCCCGCTTCCTCCCCGGACCCGTCTTCACCCAGGTCCTCCTGGCCGACGAGATCAACCGGGCTCCCCCGAAGACCCAGGCGGCTCTCCTGGAAGCCATGCAGGAGGGGCACGTCACCGCTGCCGGAGAGACCCGCCCCCTCCCCTCTCCGTTCCTGGTGCTGGCGACCCAGAACCCCATCGAGCAGGAGGGGACCTACCCCCTTCCGGAGGCGCAGCTCGACCGCTTCCTCCTGAAGATCCGGGTGCCGTATCCCGACCCGGCGGAGGAGCAGGCCATCCTGGCCGCCACCACCGGGGCTCCCCCCGGCGAGGTCCGACCGGCGCTGGATGCCGGCGCCATCGCCATCCTCCGGGAAGCGGTCCGCACCGTGCCCGCCTCCGAGGCCGTCCTGGACTATGCCGTGCGCCTGGTCCGGGGGACGCGCCCCGGGGAGCCGGGGGAGGTGAAGGGGATCACCCGGTGGCTCCGATGGGGTGCGGGCCCCCGGGCCGGACAGGCCATGATCCTGGCGGGGAAGGCCAGGGGCCTCCTCCACGGCCGATTCCACGTCACCCCCGCGGACCTCCGGGCGGTGGCCCCCGCCGTCCTCCGCCACCGGATCCACCCCGGATTCCGGGCCGAGGCCGAGGGCCTGGGGGTGGAGACCCTGATCCGGGATCTCCTGGAGGCGGTCCCGCCCCCCGGGGAGAGGGATCGGTGAGTCGCCTGGAGCTCCTCCCCCCGGAGCTCCTGGACGGTCTCCGGGATCTGGACTGGGTGACCCGCATGGTGGCCCGGGGTCTGGGCGCCGGGCTCCACCGCTCGCCCCGGGCCGGCCTCGGCGAGGAATTCGAGCGACATCGTCCCTACCAACAGGGAGACGACCTCCGGCACCTGGACTGGCGGGTGATGGCCCGGAGCGACCGCCTGCAGGTGCGCCGCTTCCGGGAGACGGCGAACCTCCGGGCCATGCTGGTGGTGGACGCCTCGGCCTCCATGGACTTCGCCGGGAACGGGGAGGGCGCCGGGGTGACCAAGGCCCGCTTTGCCATCCTCCTGGCGGCGGCCCTGGGGCACCTCCTCCTCCAGGGGGGAGACCGGACCGGACTCTCGGTCCTGGACGCCTCCGGTCCCCGGGTGGCCGTTCCCCCTGGGGAGGGTCGGGGGGCCCGTGGCCGCCTCCTCCACGCCCTGGAGTCGGTGACGCCGGGGGGGGTGGGATCCCTGGCTCCCCTGGTGGAGCGGGCCGCGGCCCAACTCCGGGGGCGGGGACGGATCGTGGTGCTGGGAGACCTCCTGGAGGACGACGGGGGGGAAGCCCTGGTGGCCGCCCTGGGGCGGGTGGCCGGGGCAGGGCACGAGGCGGAGGTGATCCGCATCCTCACCCTGGAGGAGTTGGGGGAGGCGGTGAAGGAGGAGGGGCTCTACCTCGACCCGGAGCACCCGGAGCGGAAGGTCCCCGGCTCCCCCGCCACGGATCCCGGGTACCGGCAACGCCTCCAGGCCTACTACGGCGGGATCCGGGAGGCCCTGGAGGACACCGGGATCCGCTGGCGGGAGGCGCGCACCGACGATCCCCTCCTTCCCCTCCTGAGGAGCTGGCTTCGGAGGGGGATCCCCGGCGGGCTCGGGGGCCGGCTTCCGTGATCGAATGGCTCCGTCCGGGGTTCCTGGCCGCCGGGGCGGCGCTGGCCGTCCTCCCCCTCCTCCTCCACCTCCTGGTCCCCCGCACCCGGGAGCGGCGCACCCTTCCCACCGTGCGCTTCCTCACCCCCGCACCCCGATCCCGTCTCCGCCTCCGACGTCGGCCCACCGATCCCCTCCTCCTTCTCCTCCGGATGGCCCTGGCCCTGGTCCTGGGCGCTGCCTTCGCCGGGGGGGTGTGGCAC
>JBJHCB010000096.1:0-8616 GCA_050485805.1 Gemmatimonadota bacterium
CTGTGAACCCGTCTCGGGGGGCGGAGGGCGGCGGTGCTCCGGGGGGAGGGGAGGCCGGAGTCCCCCCTGTGGCGGCCCTTCCCCGGGATCCCGGGACCCTCACGTGGGCGGAGGCCTGGGCCCCGGCCAGCATCGGAAACGTCTCGGTGGGCTTCGACCTGGTGGGGCAGTCGGTGGGGATCGCCGGAGACCGGGTCCGGGTGGAGCGGATCCCCGACCCGACGCCGGGAGAGGAGGTGGTCATCGGGGCGCTGGAGGGGCTTCCCATCCCCCTTCCCTCCGACCCTGCCCGGAACACGGCGGGCGCGGCCCTCCTGGCCTTCCGGGCCTCTACAGAAGCCGAATATGGATTTCGTATAGTCCTCCGCAAGGGAATTCCCCTGGGCTCCGGGATGGGGGGCTCGGCCGCCTCGGCGGTGGCGGCTGTGGTGGCGGCCAACGCCCTCCTCCCGGAGCCCCTTCCTGCCGAGGCGCTCTATCCCTTCGCCCTGGCGGGAGAGGCGGTGGCCACGGGAAGCCCCCACGGGGACAACGTGGCCCCCCAGCTCCTGGGGGGGCTGGTCCTGGCGCTCCCGGATCGCGTCCTCCGGCTCCCCATCCCGGGGGACCTCCATTGCGCCCTGGTCCACCCGCACCAGGTCCTGGAGACCCGGCGGTCCCGGGAGGTCCTGGCCGAGCCCTACTTCATGGATCAGATCGTGGCTCAGCAGGCGCTTCTCGCCCGGTTCGTGGCGGCCTGCTTCCGAGGGGATCTGGAGCTCCTGGAGGGGGCGGTGGCCGACGTCCTGGTGGAGCCCCGCCGGGCACCCCTCATTCCGGGCTTCCTCCAGGCCAAGCAGGCCGCCCTCTCCGCCGGCGCGTTGGCGGCGGGCATCTCGGGAGGAGGCCCCAGCCTCTTCGCCTGGTGCCGGGATGTGCGGGGAGCGGAGGAGGCCCGGGCGGGGATGGTGGAGGCCTTCCAGGCCCTGGGCATCGAGGCGGACGGGTGGACGGCGCCGGTGGAGGGGCCGGCAGCCAGGGTGACGGCATGCGGGTGACCAGCACGCGGGCCTCGGCGGGGGCCCCCACGGTCTCCCTCTCCGAGGCGCTGGCGGCTGGCCTGGCGCCCGACGGCGGCCTCTTCGTGCCGGAGCGGTTCCCGGCCCTGGACCCCGGAGCCCTGGAGGAGGCGCGGGCCGAGGTGGCCGGGGGGGAGGCCTCGAGCCTGGCCCGGGTGGCCGAACTCATCCTCCGCCCCTTCTTCCGGGAGGATCCGCTGGGGGAGGCCCTCCCCGCCCTCTGCCGGGAGGCCTTCACCTTCCCCGCGCCCCTCGTCCCGTTGCAGGACGGGGACGGGGCGTCCGGTGGGGACTCCGGGGACGGCACGCCCCTGCCGGCGCAAGCCCTCCTGGAGCTCTTCCACGGCCCCACGGCGGCCTTCAAGGACTACGCGGCCCGTTTCCTGGCCGCAGCCCTCTCGCTGATTCCCGGCGAAGGAGATCGCCACGTCCTGGTGGCGACCTCGGGGGACACGGGGAGCGCGGTGGCCGCGGCCTTCCACCGCAGGCCGGGCTTTCGGGTCACCGTCCTCTACCCGGAGGGAGGGGTCTCTCCCCGACAGGCGCACCTGCTGGGTTGTTTCGGCGACAATGTCCGGGCCTTCCGGGTGCGGGGGAGCTTCGACGACTGCCAACGGCTGGCCAAGGGCGCGCTGGGTGACCCCGAGCTGCGGCGCCGCCATGGTCTCACCAGCGCCAACAGCATCTCCCTGGGGCGGCTCCTCCCTCAGATGGCCTACCATGCCCACGCCGCCCTCCAGTGGCGGGGGGCCCGGGAGGCGGACGATGGCGCTCCGGGGTTCATCGTTCCCAGCGGCAACTTCGGGAACGCCCTGGCCGGTCTCTGGGCGCGGGGGTTGGGCCTTCCCATCGGGGAAGTGGTCCTGGCCACCAACGCCAACCGGGCCCTGGTGGACTGGGTGGAGACGGGACGGGCGGATCCCCGGCCCGTACAGCGCACCCCGGCGAACGCCATGGACGTGGGCATCCCCAGCAATCTGGAGCGCCTCCGTTGGCAGCACCCGGGGCGGCCTCCCGGGGTGGGGGCCATCTCATTGTCCGACCAGGAGATCGAACGCTCTGTGCGGAGTGCGCCCCGGCGCTGGGGGCAGGTGGTCTGTCCCCACACGGCCTGCGGTCTCCATGCCCTGGGGCTCCTCCGGGACGGAGGAGACGGACGGGGGTGGATTGCGGTGGCCACCGCACACCCGGCCAAGTTCCCCGAGGTGGTGGAGCCCCTGGTGGGACGGGCCGTGGCCATCCCCCCAGCCATGGAGGCCTGGTTGGCCCTCCCGGCGCGGGCGGATGCCCTGGAAGCCGATCCCGAAGCCCTGGCCCGGGCCCTGGATCGGGGGTAACCCTGGCCCGGAGGGCCCCGTCGTGGGCTTCGGATCGGGTTTGCTCCGTCGGTCCCCTCCCCCCGGAGCATCCCCGCCCCCTCCGGGTAGTGGCCCGGGCCGGAACGGAGAAGGGCCCACCCGCTCCGGCCCGCGGCCCCCGTCGGCCCCCGCGGACCTACCCCCCGGGCTCGCTGGAGGGGAAGGCCATGCCGAAGCGGTTCCGGAGCGTCCTGGTGGCCAATCGCGGCGAGATCGCCGTCCGCGTCTTCCGTGCCTGCACCGAGCTGGGGATCGAGACCACGGCCGTCTACAGCTGGGAAGACCGTCTCAGCATCCACCGGTACAAGGCGGATCGGGCATACCGGATCGGCGAGCCGGGGAAGCCCGTGGCCGCCTACCTGGACGGAGAGGCCATCGTGGAGCTGGCTCTCCGGAAGGGGGTGGATGCCATCCATCCCGGGTACGGCTTCCTGAGCGAGAACGCGGCCTTCGCCCAGCGGTGCGAGGAGGCGGGAATCACCTGGATCGGCCCTCCGCCGGAGGTCATGGAGGCCCTGGGCGACAAGGTCTCGGCCCGCCGCGTCGCGGAAGCCGCCGGGGTTCCCGTGGTGCCGGGATCCCCTGGGGCGGTGGACGGATTCGGGGAGGCCCGGGAGCGGGCCCAGACCATCGGATATCCCCTCCTCATCAAGGCGGCCCACGGGGGGGGAGGGCGGGGGATGCGGGTGGTGGAGTCGGAGTCGGAGCTTGAGGAGGCCCTTGGAGGGGCCCGGAGGGAATCGGAGGCGGCCTTCGGGAGCGCCCAGGTCTTCCTGGAGCGTTACATCCGGAACCCCCGGCACATCGAGGTCCAGATCCTGGGAGACCGGCACGGGAACCGGGTCCACCTCTTCGAGCGGGACTGCTCCGTCCAGCGAAGGCTCCAGAAGATCGTGGAGCTCGCGCCGGCGCCCAATCTGGACGAGGAGGTGCGCGGGGAGCTCTGCGCCCACGCGCTCCGCCTCGCAGATGCGGTGGACTATTCCAGCGTCGGGACGGTGGAGTTCCTGGTGGAGGAGGTGGATGGGGAGCCCCGGATCCACTTCATCGAGGTGAACACCCGGATCCAGGTGGAGCACACCGTCACGGAGATGATCACGGGGCGGGACCTCATCCAGGCCATGATCCGGGTGGCGGAGGGGTACGACCTGGGCGATCCGGAGATCGGCATTCCCGACCAGCCCGCCATCCGTCGGTCCGGGCAGGCCATCCAGGCCCGGGTCACCACCGAGGACCCGGAGAACCGGTTTGCGCCCGACTCCGGCCGGATCATCACCTACCGTTCGGCCGCGGGGTTCGGGATCCGTATGGACTCCGGCGTGGGCGGCTCGGGTGCCGAGGTCCTCCCCCATTACGACAGCCTCCTGGTGAAGGTCTCCGCCTGGGGTCGGGACCTGCCGGAGGCGGCCCGGCGCCTGGGGCGGAGCCTGGCGGAGTTCCGGGTGCGGGGTGTGCGGACGAACTTGCCCTTCCTGCAGAACGTCATCCGACACCCCCGCTTCCTGGCCGGGACCACCGACACCCGGTTCATCGACGAGACTCCAGAGCTCTTCGTCTATCCCCGGCGGCGGGACCGGGGCACCAAGGCCCTGCGGGCCCTGGGGGACATCACGGTGAACGGGCCGCCGGGAAGCGCGGTTCGACACCCCCGCCCCGACCCCCTCCTGGTGCCGGTTCCGCCCACGCCGCCCCAGGAGGAGCGCCGGGGCCCCGCGGCACCCCCCGCCTCGCCGGCGTGGTCTGTCTTCCAGGAATCCGGAGCGGCGGGGCTGGGCCGGTGGATGCGGGACGAGGCCCGGCTCCTGATCACCGACACCACCTTCCGGGACGCCCACCAGTCCCTCCTGGCCACCCGGGTGCGGACCCGGGACCTGCTGGACATCGCTCCGGCATCGGCCCATGCCCTCCCCGGGCTCTTCTCCTGGGAGATGTGGGGGGGCGCCACCTTCGACGTCTGTATGCGGTTCCTCCTGGAGGATCCCTGGGACCGCCTGGCCGGCCTGCGGGAGCGGATCCCCGGCGGCCTCTTCCAGATGCTCCTCCGGGGGGCCAACGCCGTGGGGTACACCAACTACCCGGACAACGTGGTCCGGGCGTTCATCCGGGAATCGGCGGGGGCCGGGATCGACGTCTTCCGGATCTTCGACGCCCTGAACTACCTCCCCAACATGGAGCTGGCCATGGAGGAGGTGGCCCGGGCCGGGAAGGTGGTGGAGGCCTGCCTCTGCTACACCGGCGATGTCCTGGATCCCGCGGAGGACAAGTACACCCTGGGGTACTACGTGGAGATGGCCCGGGAACTGGAGGCCCGGGGTGCCCACATCCTGGCCGTGAAGGACATGGCGGGGCTCCTCCGGCCCACGTCGGCGGCGGCGCTGGTCCGGGCCCTCCGGGAGGAGGTCTCCCTTCCCATCCATCTCCACACCCACGATACCGCCGGAAACGGGGTGGCCACCTACCTGGCCGCCGCCGAGGCGGGAGTGGACGCGGTGGACTGCGCCCTCTCCAGCATGGCGGGGCTCACCAGCCAGCCCTCCATGAACGCCCTCCTGGCCGCCCTGAAGGGGACGCCCCGGGCCCCCGACCTGGGTCCGGAGGCGCTGGAGCCCCTGGCGGACCACTGGGAGCTCCTACGGGGGCTCTACGCCCCCTTCGAGTCCGGGCTCAAAGCGGGCTCCACCGACGTGTACAACCACGAGATCCCCGGGGGACAGTACTCCAACCTCCGGCCCCGGGCGGTCCAGCTCGGTCTGGGGGATCGCTGGCCCGAGGTGAAGCGGACCTACCAGCGGGTCAACCAGGAGCTGGGGCGCCTCATCAAGGTCACCCCCACCAGCAAGGTGGTGGCGGACCTGGCCATGTTCCTGGTCCAGAACAACCTGACCTTCGAAGAGATCTACGCCATGCACGAGCGGGGTGAGGAGGTGGACTTCCCCCGCTCCGTGGTGGACTTCTTCGCGGGGCTGCTGGGACAGCCCCTGGGGGGGTTCCCGGAGCGGCTGCAGCGGATCGTCCTGAAGGGCCGGGAGCCCCTCCGGGCCCGGGCGGGGAGCACTCTGCCGGACTATGACTGGGAGGCCCACGACGAGACCCTCCGGGCGCTCCTGGATCGGGAGCCCACGGGCCGGGACCGGGTCTCCCACGCCCTCTACCCCGAGGTGTTCTCCGGCCTGGCCCGGACGGTCCGGGAGTTCGGGGAGTATGAGATGCTGGCCACCGTCTCCTTCCTCTACGGCATGGAGGTGGGGGAGGAGACCCTGGTGGACATCGAGGAGGGGAAGACCCTGGTGATCCGGCTCATGGCCATCGGCGAGCCCGATGCGAAGGGCACGCGTCGTCTCTACTTCGAGTTGAATGGGCAGCCCAGGGACGTGGCCATCCCGGATCGCTCCGCAGAGCTGGCCAGCGCCGGACGGCCCAAGGCGGACCGGGGCGTGCCGGGAGAGGTGGGGGCCCCCATGCCGGGGCGGGTGCTCTCCATCGCCGTCTCCGCCGAGGACCGCGTGGCCCGGGGGGACACGCTCCTGGTCACCGAGGCCATGAAGATGGAGACCACCGTCACCGCCCCCGTGGGGGGAGTGGTTGCCGCGGTGGAGGTGGCCGTGGGGGAGAGCGTGGGCGCCGGGGAGCGGGTGGTCCGCATCGATGCCGGGGAGGAGGGGGAGGAGGGGAAGCTGGCGCAGGAGGGGTGAAGGGTCCCCCCCTACCCCTCCACCTCGCGGAGCGTCACAAGGGGAGGCTCCCGGAGGACGGGCCCACTCACGCTCCACCCGGCCACGACCGTGAGTCCCACGAGACCGGCCCAGAGTCCCGCCAGCGAGGCGAGGGAGAGGACGGCGGTGGTCTCGAAGACGAGGACCAGAGCCAGCATTCCCCCTCCGACCCCCAGGAGGAGGCCTGCGGTGGCCCCCACCGCCCCCAGCACCGCGTACTCCGCCAGGAGGGTCCCCCGGATGGTGGCGCCCCCCGCCCCCAGCGTCTTCAGGAGGGCGCTCTCCCGGCGGCGCCGGAACCGCCCCGAGAGGAGGGCGGCGAAGAGGACCAGGAACCCGGCCCCGGTGGCGAAGCCCGCCAGCGACCGGAGGACGCGGATCACCTGCCCGGAGATCCGCTCCACCGTCTCCCGGATCAGGGAAACGTCCAGGAAGGAGAGGTTCGGCGCTTCGGCCAGAAGGGCGTTCTGGAGTCGCCCCGCTGCCTCGGGCGACATCCCGGGGACGAGCCCCACGTAGGTGACCGGTGCGCCCTCCAGGGCGCCAGGCTCGAAGACGGCGTAGAAGTTGGGGCGGAAGGAGGCCCAGTCCACCCTGCGGATGGAGGTCACCACCGAGGAGAGGGGCCGCCCCTGCACGTCCCAGACGATCTCATCCCCTACCCCCACCCCCAGCTCGGTGGCGATGTCCTCCTCCATGGAGACGCGCACCGCGCCGGCTGCCACCCGCCGGGCCACGGGTTCCGGGTCCGGATCCCCCCACCACGCCCCGGTCACCAGGCGCTCCGTGTCGGAGAGCTCGGCCCGCCAGGTATTCCGGAAGACGCGCCGGGTGAGCCAGCCCGCCAGCTCGCCGTCCCGGGCCAGATCGGCCACCGGGATGCCCCGAAGGGAGGACAGGCGGGCCGGCGCCAGGGGAAGGAGGGTCGTGGCCGCCCCCTCCCGGGCCAGGAGGGATTCCACTCCCTCCCGCTGGTCCTCCTGGATGTCGAAGAGAAGGAGGGAGGGCTCGCCCCCGTCCAGATCCATGGACAGGGAGGCCCGCAGTCCCCCTTCCACCACCAGGAGGGCCCCCAGGAGGAAGGCTCCGAACCCCAGCGCCGTCAGGACCGCCGCCGTCTGGTTCCCGGGGCGGAAGAGCCCCGCGATCCCCTGGCGGAGGGGAAAGGGGGCGTCCTGGGGGAGGAGAACCCGGGCTGCTCGGGCCAGGCCTGCGGCCGCCACCGCCAGGGCGGCCAGGACCCCCAGGAGGGAGCCGGCGAAGAGAAGCCCGTTCCGGAGCCCTCCCGTCTGCACCGCGGACAGGGCGAAGAGGGTGACGGCCAGGCCCGCTACCGCCACGGTCCGGGGGAGGATCCGGCGGAGCTCTCCGGACTCCACCTGGGAGCGGAGGGCGGCCAGCGGCGGGACCTCCCGGACCCGCAGGAGGGGGAGGAGAGCGAACAGGAGGGCCGTCCAGGTGCCCACCCCCACCCCGGCCACCAGGGTCCAGGGGCGGAGGCGGGGCTCGAGGGTGAAGGGAAGAACGGGCTCCAGGAGAGAGGGGAGGGCCAACTGGAGGCCCACTCCGAGGCCCACCCCCACCAGGGAACCGGCGAGCCCCAGGGCGGCGGCCTGCAGGAGGTAGACCCGGAACACCGTGCCCTGGGGCGCCCCGAGGCACCGGAGGACGGCCACCGAGGGGATCCGATCCTGGACATAGACATGGACGGCACTGGCCACCCCGATGCCTCCCAGGAGGAGGGCCATGAGCCCCACCAATCCCAGGAAGCGGGCCAGGTTCCGGAATCCCTGGGCGAAGGCCTCCGCCTCGGCGCGGGCGGTGCGAACCCCCAACCCGGGACCGGGAACGGCCTCCCGGAGCTCCTGGGCCAGCTCCTCCGGGTCCTCGCCCGGGGGGAGCCGGAGGAAGGCCCGGTACTGGGCCAGGCTCCCGAACCCCAGGAGGCCCGTACCCTGGAGGTCCTCCAGGGAGATGAAGATGGGCGGACCCACGATGGACTGGATCCCAAGGTCCACCGGAAGTCCGCGGATGGCGCCGGCCACCAGCAGGAGCGACTCCCCGAGCCGGATCGTATCGCCCGGTCCGACTTGCAGTTGTGCCAGTACCTGCCGGTCGGCGACGGCCGCCCCGCCGGCACCGAAGCGGACCCAGCTCCCGGGGGGCTCGTCCTCCACCGTTCCCACCAGGGGAAAGGCGGCGTCCACGGCGTTCACCTGGAGGAGACGGTTCCTCCCCTCCCCCGGGGCCTGCACCACCGACGCCAGGGTGACCACCCGGGTGACCTGGACCCCCCGGGCGGACAGGCTGTCCAGGAGGAGCTCCATCTCCGCATCGAAGGGAACCCCGGACTGGAGCCGGAGGTCGCCGCCCAGGAGCTCCCGCGCCTCGCCCCCGGCGGCCTCGGCCGCATCCTGCTGGAAGGCGTGGAGCCCGGTGAGGGCCCCCACGCCCATGGCCACCGCGCCCATGAAGACGCCCAGCCGA
>JBJHCB010000097.1:0-1630 GCA_050485805.1 Gemmatimonadota bacterium
ACCTTCACCTTCCGGGATGCCCGGTTCCGGGTCGTGCGGGACCGGGGACGCTTCCTCTACGAACGGGAGTACACCGACGGCGACGGACGCCGGATCCGGGAGGCCATGGACAACGAAGGGACCCGGCAGGAGGTGGACGGAACCCGCGTGTCCCTCTCCCCGCAGGACCGCGCCCGGGTGGAGACGGCGGTGAACTCCGTGGTCTACTTCGGGTTCCTCCCCATTCGCCTGGACGACCCGGCGGTGGTCCTCCGGGAGCTGGGCGAGGCGGAGGTGGAGGGCCGACCGTACCGGAGGGTGGAGGTCACCTTCCTGCAGGAAGGGGGGGGTGTGGACTGGGAGGACCGGTTCATCTACTGGTTCCATGCCCATGACCTCACCCTGGACTACCTGGCCTATACCTACGACCGGGGGGGCGGCGGCAGCCGGTTCCGCCGGGCGGTGAACCGCAGAACGGTGGACGGAATCGTGATCCAGGACTACGAGAACTACGCGGCGGTGGAGGAACCGGAGGACATCGCGGACTACGATCGGCTCCTGGGAACCGACGGACTCCGTCTCGTCTCCATGGTGGAGCTGGAGGGAGTGGAGGTCTCCCCCGTCCCATGACGGAGCGGGGCCGGGAAGCCCGATCCGGGTGGGGGACCGGGAAACGTTCCGGGACGTCGCCGGGAGTGAGCCCCGCAGCGGGTCGGGTCGGTGGCCTCCTGGCCGTCCTCCTGGTGGTCCTCCTGGGGGCGGGCCTCGGATGCTCCCCCCCCGACGACCCCCCCGGGGCCGTGCCGGGGAGCCCGGAGGAAGGGGTCGACCCCGCCGAGGGGCTCCAGTTCGCCGTCAGCATCGATCGGGGGGAGTACGCCGCCGGAGATCCCGTCTCCGTGCGGCTCCAGATCTCCAACCTCCTGGAGGCGGACCGGACCCTCTCCTTCCGCTCCTCGCAGCGCTTCGACCTCCGCTTCCTGGACGCCGCCGACCAGGAGGTCTGGCGGTGGAGCGCCGACCAGTCCTTCGCCCAGGTCCTGGGGACCGAAGAACTCCCCCCCGACGCCGAGGGACCCATCTGGGAGGCCACCATCCCGGCGCCAGCAGAGCCGGGAGGCTACCGTCTCGAGGCCGAGGTGACGGCGGACGGAGTGGATCTACGAACCTCGGTGCCGGTCCAGGTGGCCTCTCCCTGACCCCCCGGGGTCGAGACCGGGGGCACTCCCTCCACCGCCCCCGGGTAGGAGGGTTCCGGCGGTCCGTCCCCCTGTTCCCCGGCCAGCTGCCCACCCGGTCCAGCCACCCCATGTCCCAGCCGTCTCAGCCGTCCCATCCCTCCGAGCAAACCCAACGGCCCCATCGCACCGTCCGCTATTCGGTCCAGGGCCTCCACTGCGCGTCCTGCGCGCGCTCGGTGGAACGGGGAGTGGAGCAGGTGCCGGGGGTGGAGGGGTGTCAGCTCGAGTTCACCTCGGGGCGGCTCCAGGTCCGGGGGGACGTGGATTCCGAGGCAGTCCTCCACCGGGTGAGGGAGCTGGGGTACGAGGCCTTCCCCCGGGAGGCGGGGGGGGGGGGGCCCGGGGGCCCCGCCCCGGGCCCCCACCCCGGGGAGCAGGGCCCCGGGGTGGGGGGGGGGGTGTGGCGGGGG
>JBJHCB010000097.1:1640-8538 GCA_050485805.1 Gemmatimonadota bacterium
TACGCGGCCTTCCCCCTGGAGGCGGTGCCGGGGAGCCCGGGATCCCCGGCACCGGGCACCTCCCCGGAGGAGCAGGCCCCGGTGTCGGTGTTCGGGTATCTGCTGGGCCGGCGGGAGATGCGTGCCACGCTGGTCGCCGCTCTCCTGCTCCTCCCGGGACTCCTGTTCCACGAGATCCTGGGCTGGGAGGCGGTGTGGATCGAGATCCCGGCCCTCCTGGCCATCGCCCTGGCTGGCGGACCGGTGGTGCGGAGCGCATGGCGGGGCCTCCGGGTGAACCGGGAGCTCAACATCCAGGCCCTCATGACGGTGGCCGTGGCCGGGGCCCTGGTCATCGGAGCCTGGGTCGAGGCGGGGATGGTGGTGGTTCTCTTCGCCCTGGGAGAGGCGCTGGAGGGCTACGCCGCGGCCCGGGCCCGGGGCGCCATCCAGGGCCTCATGACGGTGGCCCCGGAGCGAGCGCTCCGGATCCGACGCCGGCAAGGCCCGGGACCCTCCGACGCCCCCTCCTCCGGCTTCCCCCCGGAGGAGGAGGTGCACGTCCAGTCCCTGGAGCCCGGGGACGTGATCCTGATCCGTCCGGGGGAGCGGATCCCCATGGATGGGACGGTGGTCACCGGGCACTCCGCGGTGGACCAGTCGGCCCTCACCGGCGAGTCCATCCCCCTGGAGAAGGGGACGGGCGCCGAGGTCCTGGCGGGGTCGGTGAACGGAGAGGGCGTCCTGGAGGTGGAGGTGAGCCGGCCCGCGTCGGAGACCACCCTGCACCGGATGATCCGCCTGGTGGCGGAGGCCCAGGAGCAGCGCGCACCGGTCCAGCGCTTCATCGACCGGTTCGCCCGGATCTACACGCCGGCGGTGGTGGTGCTGGCGGTCCTCCTGGCCGTGATTCCCCCCCTGGCCTTCGGCGCTCCCTTCTGGAATCCGGACCCCGACACCTTCGGCTGGTTCTATCGGGGGCTCGCCCTCCTGGTGGTGGCGTGTCCCTGTGCCCTGGTGATCAGTGTCCCCGCCAGCGTGGTGAGCGCCCTCACCAACGCCGCCCGGTCGGGGGTCCTCATCAAGGGAGGGGCCCACCTGGAGGCCCTGGCCCGGGTCCGGGCCGTGGCCTTCGACAAGACGGGTACCCTGACCCGGGGCGCCCTCACGGTGGTGGGGGTCCGGGCGGTGGACTGCGTGGATGAGTCGGGGGATGGGACGGAGAACTGCTCCCCCTGCGACGAGCTCCTGGCCCTGGCCGCGGCCGTGGAGGCCCGAAGCGAGCATCCCGTGGGGCAGGCGCTGACCCGGGCCGCCCGGGACCGGCTCCCCGTCCATCGGATCCCCGAGGCCACGGACCACCGGGCCCTCCGCGGGCGGGGGATGACGGCGCGACTGGGCGATGGACAGGTCACCCTGGCCTCCCACCACCATTTCGATCTCCATGTCCCCCATGACGGCGCCCATTGCCGGACGGCAGACGAGGACGCCCGGGAGGGGCGCATCCCCATCCTGGTGGAACGGGACGGTCGCTTCCTGGGGACCATCACCCTTTCCGATGTCCCCCGGCCGTCGGCCGGCGACGCGGTCCGGAAGCTCGGGAAGATGGGCATACCATCCGTCCTCCTCTCGGGGGATTCGGAGGGAGCCGCCCGGCACCTGGCGGAGCAGGTGGGGATCCAGGAGGTGGCCGGACAGCTCCTTCCCGAGGCGAAGGTCGAGGTCCTGGGTAGGCTTCGGGATCGGTTCGGCACCGTGGCCATGGTGGGGGACGGGATCAACGACGCCCCCGCGCTGGCCGCCGCCGATGTGGGGATCGCCGTGGGGGGTGACCTGGGGGGTACCGACCAGGCCCGGGAGGCGGCCGCGGTGACCCTCATGCGGGGCGAACTGGACGTCCTCCCCCGTACGCTTCGACTCGCCCGGGCCACCATGCGGACGGTGCGGGTCAACGTGGCCTTCGCCATCGGGATCAAGGTCGCCTTCCTCCTCCTGGTGGTGGCCGGAATGGGCACCCTCTGGATGGCCGTGGTGGCCGATGTGGGGGCCACCCTGGCCGTGACCCTCTACGGGATGCGGCTCCTCCGGTGGAGGGAGCCCGGCGAGGCGGCCACCCACCCGGACCGGACCGATGGAGGGCCCGGAGGCCCGGCCGGGGGCGGGCCGGGCCTATCGGGGACGCCAGCCCGGGCGGGGAGGGGGGATTCCGGGAACATGGCGTCCGTGTCCACCGGAGGGTAAGCTGGGGAAGGACGATCCGGGGCCCCGCCCCCCCCAACCGGAGTGACCCATGGCCTCCCTCCTCCCCCTCCTCCGCTCCCTTTTCCTGGCCCCCGCCCTGGCTGGCCTCCTCCTGGTTCCCGGATGCGCCCATCCCGGCTCCGGTGAGGGATCCGGCGGAGGAGGATCCCGAACCGTTCTCACCGCAGAGGACGTGGACATGGGCTCCGCCCGGGACGCCTACGAGATCATCCAACGACATCGTTCCCTGTGGCTCCGGGGGCGGGGTACGTTGGGCCCTCCGCTGGTGTACCTGAACGGTCAGCGCCGGGGCGGGGTGGAGACCCTTCGGGACATTCCCGCAGGGGACTTCTTCCGGGCCGAGCTCCTGAGCCCCTCGGAGGCCACCTCCCTCTACGGGACCGGGCATGCCGCGGGGGTCATCACGGTGGAGACCCGCAGGCGGTAGGCCCGGGTCCCTGCGGGGCGGGGGGTGGCGTAAACGCCTCCGGGGGTGTCCCTTGTCCCGCTCCTGCGCCTCCCCCCATCCCTCCGTCCCCCCCTCCATGCCCCACTCCGCCCCCTTGCCTACCTCCCTTCGCTCCCCCGGGAGCGCCGCACTGGTCCTGGCCCTCCTGGTGGCCTGTGGGGGCGATGCCCCTTCCCTGGATGGGAGCCCGGAGGCCGGTGCCGACCCCATGACGCTGGACTACGCACCGGACCTGGGGGTGGACTTCGATACCATGGAGCAGACGGCCGGAGGCGTCTGGTACCGGGACGATGTGGTGGGCGAGGGCGAGGCGGCCGCTCCGGGTCGGGCCGCACTGGTCCACTACACCGGGTACTTCCCCGACGGACGGAGCTTCGACAGCAGCCGGACGGGAGGGCAGCCGTTCCCGGTCCAGATCGGAGCAGGTCTCGTCATCCCCGGATGGGACGACGGACTCCCCGGGATGAGGGTGGGGGGACGCCGCCTCCTGGTGATCCCGCCCGACATGGCGTACGGGGTGGAAGGTGCGGGGCGGGTCATCCCCCCCCATGCCGTCCTGGTCTTCGAGGTGGAACTCGTGGAACTCCACTGAGCCGGCTGTGAACGGAGACCCGACGGGGGTTGGACCCATCCCCCGCACGCCGGACGGGGACGACGTCTTCCACCGGGAACTGGATCCGGCCCCCGGGGACGGGACCCATGAGGTGGCCCACGGACGGGTCACGGTCCCCCCCCGGGACCTGACGGGCATCGCGCTCTCCGGGGGAGGGATCCGGAGCGCCACCTTCAACCTGGGACTCCTGCAGGGACTCGCCCGTTTCGGGATCCTGGACCGCCTCGACTACCTCTCCACGGTCTCGGGAGGCGGGTACATCGGGAGTGCCTGGAGTGCCTGGCGAGCGCGGGAGCGGGAAGGGGACCGGGGGTCCCCCTTCCATTCGCCGGAGCCGCCCGGAGCGTCCTCGGAGGCACCGCCTCCCGGGAGCGAGCCGGGTCGCCCCCGGGACCCCGTGGACCACCTGCGGGCCTTCAGCAACTTCCTGGCTCCCCGCCTGGGGCTCCTGAGCTGGGACACCGGTCGCATGGTGGTGACCGTGGTCTCCTCCATGGTACCCTCGCTGGCCGTCGCCCTGGCCGTCCTCACCCTGGCCCTGGTGGCGTGGTGCCTCCTGGCGCTGGCCCTCCTGGCGCCGGAGCTCCCCATCTCCTCGTTGGCGTTCCTCGTCCTCACCGCCCTTCTCCTGGGAGGCATGGAGTCCCGCTGGAGGCGGTTGAAGGAGGAAGTGGACCCCTGGGGGTACGGCGAGGCCTGGGGCATGGCCCTCCTGGGGGCCGTGCTTCTCTGGCTCCTCGTGGGGGGCGTGTTGGGGGAGGGCGGACCGGACGGGGCGGGCTTGGGTGCCGGGATGGGCATCCCGGTCATCGGCGAGGAGGCCCCACCCTCGGACTGGCTCCTTCTGCTGGCCCCCGTGGGCGCCTGGATCGGCGCCTCCCTGGTGCTCACCTTCTGGCGACTGATCCGCTCGCGGTGGACCCGGAGCCACCTCCGCCGCGTGCGGAGGAACGCCTACGACCGGGTCCATGCCCGGCTCCTCCTCCTGGCGGCCGGGTGGACGGTGGTCTCCCTCCTGTGGTGGGTGGGCGCCCTGGTCTGGGGGTTGGTGGAGCAGGGGTTCGAGGTGGAGGTGGGGACCGGGCTCGTGGGGACCACCGGAGTGGTGGTGTACGCCTTCTCCCGGGTCCAGAAGCGCCTCTCCGGCGAGTTCACCTCGTCCCTGGGCACCACCCTCCTGGCACGCCTCAAGCCGGTCCTCCCCCAGGTGCTGGCGTACCTGGCCATCGCCCTCCTGGTGGTCATGGCGGCCGCGGCGACGGTGGGGCTGGGGCGGAGTGATCCCGCGATCCACCCCCTGGCCCTCCTGGGGGGAGGCGCCCTTCTCATCCTCGCCCTGGCCGTCCTCTTCTTCGACCCCAACGAAGTGGGGCTCCATACCTTCTACCGGGCCCGCATCTCCCGGGCGTACCTGGGAGCCTCGAACCCGGAGCCCGACCATCGATGGCGAACGGAGGAGCGGAGGGACGACGACGTCTCCCTGGCCGCCCTCCCCGCCACGGGACCGTGCCATCTCATCTGCTGCGCGGCCAACGATCTCTCGGCCCGGGACCTGGGTGCCCTCCACCGGGGCGCCCGGAGCGCGGTCCTCTCGCCGGTGGGGTTCTCGGTGGGGGGAGCCCGCCGCGCCTGGGAGGCGGACGACCGGGGGAGCCCCACCCTGAGCGCCGCCGCGACGGCCTCCGCAGCGGCCTTCAACCCCCTCATGGGGGATCGGTCGCGTTCCCTGGGGCCGGCGGTGACCTTCCTCATGGCCGCCTTCAACCTCCGGCTGGGGATGTGGCTCCCCGGGGTACCCCTGCGGGACCGGGGATCCCGCCTCCGGAGGGCCCTGGTGGGGCTCCCCTTCTTCCGGGAGATGTTCGGGCTCGCCCGGGCCGACGGGTCCGAGGTACATCTCTCCGACGGGGGGCACTTCGAGAACATGGCGGTCTACGAGTTGATCCGCCGACACTGCCGCTTCATCCTGGCCGCCGACTGCGGGATGGATCCCTCGGTGGGCTTCAACGACGTGGGGAACCTGGTCCGGCGGGTGCGCACGGACTTCGGGGTGGACATCCGCATCGATCTCTCGCCGCTCCGTCCCGACGCCTCCGGGGTGTCGCGGCAGTCCATGGTGGCGGGGGACATCCACTATCCCGAGGGGGATACGGGGATCCTCCTCCTGGTGAAGCCCTCCATCACGGGAAGCGAGCCCCCCGACGTGGCCCAGTACCGGACCCGGAACCCCGTATTCCCCCACGAGTCCACCGGGGATCAGTTCTACGACGAGGCACAGTGGGAGTCGTACCGGCGGCTCGGGGAGTACGTGGCCCACTCCGCGTTCCACCGGATCTCCCGGGGCCTGGAGGGGGGGGAGGGGAGTCGCGTCCACGAGCTCTTCCTCCGGGCCCGCCGGGAGTGGCAGCCCGTCCCCGAGGGCTTCGGCGAGCGCCTCTCCCGCGTCGCCGACGCCGTGGGGGACATCGACGCCCTCCTCCGGGACCGGGAGTGCCGGGTGCTGAGGCGGGAGGTCTTCCGCGAGCTGGTGGACTGGGAGGAAGATCCGGAAGGAGAGTCCCGGGAGCCCGGCGCGGCGGGGGACGGGACGCCCCCGGCCAACGCCGAGATGGGGGCCACCCTCCACCTCCTCCGCCGGGCCCTCTCCCTCATGGAAGAGGTCTACACGCGGGAGAACCTGGAGGAGCGGGCGCACCATCCCCTGCACCTGGGGCTCATGAACTACTTCGCCCGGTGGACCTCGGCCCCGCTCTTCCGGATGTGGTGGCCGGTCCTGAAGACCATGCACCCCCAACCGTTCACCCGGTTCATGGAGCGGCAGTTCGGGCTCCGTCCCGCCGCCGGACAGACGGGTTCCCTGTCGCCGGTGGAGTCCCCCGGGGTCTCCGGCGAGGGGCCCGAGGGCTTCGCCATGTCGGCCTGGCGTCGGGAACACCCCGGCCCGCCCGTCACGGGCCGCCTCGTCCTCCCGTGGAAGATGGAGCTCCGGTACGGGGGTCGTGTGGTCCCCTTCCAGGCCGCCCAGGTGCTGGTGGCCCGGGCGGGGAGCCACCTGGTGTGGGACGCCGGGGACTTCTACGTCCCCCCGGGCCTCTGGGGCGTGGGGATCGGCCAGCAGTTCCTCCGGGCGCTTCGCAGGACTCCCCCCCCCGAGGTGGGGCCCCACGGCCGTCTCTTCGTGAGGATCCCGGTGGACCCCGACGAGGGAGCGGCGGGGAAGACCCGGATCGCCAACGAGATCCAGCTCTATCGCAGCGCCGGGTTCCTGGAGGTCCTCCCCAGGGAGCTTCCCGAGGGGGTCGCGGAGGCCCTGGACAACGGGGTCTTCCCGGACGGGGACACGGAGCCGCCCGGGGGCGAGGAGGCCCGAGACAACGGGAAGGCGCGCTGGATGGCCTCCCCCGACCCGGTCACCCCGCCGCCCTGACCCCCCGGTCCAACGCCTCCACCAGCCGGGGCACGGCTCCCCTGGGAGTGGCACAGAGGGCGACGCGAACCGCCCCGTCCATGGGCACCACGAACACGCCCTCCCGCCGCATCACCTCTGCGGTGCGTCGGGCGTCGGGGGTCAGGACCGCCACGAAGAATCCCCCTTG
>JBJHCB010000098.1:0-8511 GCA_050485805.1 Gemmatimonadota bacterium
CTCCTGAGGCCCCGGCCGGGGTTTGCGCCCGACGCCGCGGCGGACTGGTGGAACTGGACCGCCGATCTCCACGCCCGCTATCGGGGGGTCTCCCTGGTGGCCGCCTGGTTCGACCAGCATGTTTCCCCCGAGGGAGAGCCCCCTCCCCCGACCATCCGGGGGGACGGGTGGTACCTGAGCGCCGGGTGGGTCCTTCCCGGCCCTGACGTGGAGGTGGCCCTCCGCCACTCGGAGGCCACCTGGGACCGGCAGCGGGAGGCCGCGCCCACCCGGGAGACCGGGGTGGGGGTCACCTTCTTCCACCTGGGGCATCAGCTCCAGACCCGGGTGCAGCTCCATCGCACCCGCACCCCCCCGGGGAGCGGTGTGGCTTCCGGGAGGGTCCTCACCGTGGAGCACCAACTCCTCCTGGGCGGCTGAGGCCCGGGCGGACGCGGCCACCTGGAGGCACCGCATGACCGTCGCGGAGAACGGGTCGATGCTGGACGTCGGCCTCCTTGGAGAGCTGGGGCTCATCGTCCTGGGCGCCGCCGGGTGCCTCTTCCTGGCCCGTCTCCTGAACATCCCCTCCATCATCGCCTACATCGTCTCCGGGCTCCTCCTGGGGCCGGCCCTGGGGGTGGTGTCGGTGACGGAAGGGGTGGAGATCATTTCCGACATCGGAATTGCTCTTCTTCTCTTTCTTGTGGGACTGGAACTGTCCCTGGACAAGATCCGGGACGTGGGGAAGGTGGCGGTGGTGGCGGGGATCGGGCAGGTCATCTTCACCGCAGCGGGGGGGTTGGTCTTCTGTCTCCTCCTGGGCTTCGACGTCATCGAGAGCGTCTTCATCGCCACGGCCCTGACCTTCTCCAGCACGGTGGTGGTGGTGAAGCTCCTGGACCAGAAAGGTGATCTGGATTCTGTGTATGGCCGGATCGCCGTGGGGATCTTCCTGGTGCAGGACCTGGTGGTGGTGGTGGCCCTGACCCTTCTGTCGGGACTCGCCCGTCACGAGGGGATGGAGGGGATGGACGCGTGGGAGGTCCTCCACGGGGTGGGGCTGGCCTTCGGTGGGATGGCGGTCCTCTTGGTGGTGGCCGCCGCGGCCGCCCAGTGGATCCTCCCCCGTGTCTTCAGCTGGGTGGCCGCCTCCCAGGAGACGCTCTTCATCTGGAGCCTCTGCTGGTGCTTCCTCTTCGTGCTGGGAGCGGAGGCCATGGAGATCTCGGTGGAGATCGGCGCCTTCCTGGCGGGGATCAGCCTGGCCCAGCTCCCCTACAACCACGATCTGCGGCGGCGGGTCCACCCGCTCATGAACTTCTTCATCGCCGTCTTCTTCGTCTCCCTGGGCGTCCAGATGGAGTTCGGGGCGGTGGGAGAGATCTGGTTCTCGGCGGCCCTCCTCTCCCTCTTCGTCCTCATCGGGAACCCCTTCATCTTCATGCTCATCATCTCCCGGATGGGATACGGGGAGCGGACCTCCTTCTTCACCAGCGTCACCGTCGCCCAGATCTCCGAGTTCTCCTTCATCTTCGCCGCGCTGGGGCTCTCCAGCGGGCTCATCGGCGAGGAGATCCTCTCCCTGGTGGGGGTGGTGGGGCTCGTCACCATCGCCGTGTCCGCCTACATGATCCTCTACAACCAGGCCCTGTATGACCGCGTGCAGGGGCTGGGGCTCCTCCGCCTCTTCGGGGCACGGAAGGAAGGGAAGGAAGCGCAGGACGAGGTGGCATCCGAGGGGCCGCCCTCGGGGCACGTCATCGTGGTGGGAATGAATACCCTGGGGCGGCGGATCGTGGAGCGTCTCCGGGACTCGGGGGCCCTGGTGGTGGCGGTGGATACCGATCCCGAGAAGCTCCGGGGGCTCGGGAGCTCGGCGATTCTGGGGAATGCCGAGTACCTCTCCGTGCTGGAGGAGGCCCGCCTGGCCGAGGCGGCCCTGCTGGTCTCGGCCCTCCGCATCGAGGACGCGAACCGGCTCCTGGCCTACCGCTGCCGGGAAGCGGGGATTCCCTGCGCCATCCACGCCTTCGACGCGGAGATGGCCCAGGATCTGACCCGCCTCGACGTGGCCTTCCTCATCGATTCCCGGGAGGAGGGGCTCGTCCGGGTGGCCGAGGTCCTCCGGGAGGAGGGCGTGCTTCGGGCATGACCACCGTCGCCCTCCTCCTCCTGGCCTCCGCCGTGGGGTTCGCCGTGGCCCGGGCCCTCCGCCTCCCCGCGGTGCCCCTCCTGGTGCTGGCGGGACTCGTCCTCTCCCGGATCGTCGCCCTCCCCGAAGACCTGGTGGAGGACGCCCTGGTGCTGGGGGTCACGGTCATGGTCTTCGTGGCGGGGATCGAGCTCAACCCCGCCCGGGTGGGGCGGCAGCGGAAGGCGGCCCTCCAGGTGGGGAGCCTCCAGTTCCTGGTCCTGGGAGTGGTGGGAGCGGGGGCGGCGATCCTCCTGGGCTTCGATCTCCAGACCACCGCCTACGTGGCCCTGGCCCTCACCGCCTCCTCCACCCTGGTGGCGGTGCGGGTCCTGCAGGGTCGGGGCCAGCTCTTCGAGCCCATGGGCCGGATGGTGACGGGCGTCCTCCTCCTCCAGGATCTCCTGGTGATCCTCCTCATCCCCGTGCTCACCCGCCTCCCCAACGGCGCGGCATCCGTGGGGGCGGGGGTCCTGGGCACGCTGGGGCTCGTGGCCCTCGCCGGCGCGATCCTCCGCTGGGTGGCCCCCCGGGTCATCCCCCGGCTGGGCCGGGACGAGGAACCCCTCCTCCTCCTGGTCCTGGGCACCTTGTTCGTTTTCGTGGGGCTGGCCTGGTTCCTGGACCTTCCCCTGGTGTCGGGCGCGTTCCTGGCGGGGGTGGCCCTCTCCCCCTTCCCCTCCGGGGCCCTCGTCCGCGCCCAGCTCAACTCCCTGTCCGACTTCTTCTCCGCCATCTTCTTCACCGCCCTGGGGGCCTTCCTGGTGCTTCCCTCCCTGGGCGAGCTGGCGCAGGCCGTGGGCCTGGCCCTGGTGGTGCTCATCCTCACCCCTCCGCTGGTGACGCTGGTGGCGGAGCGAGCCGGTTTCTCCGCCCGGTCCGCCATCCACGGGGGACTCCTCCTCTCCCAGACCAGCGAGTTCTCCCTGGTGGTGGCCCTCCAGGGGGTGGTCCTGGAGCAGATCACCCCCGGAGTCTTCAGCATCCTGGCCACGGTGACCGTCCTCACCATGATCGCCACCCCCTTCCTGGCCACCGATCCGGTGACCTGGGGGCTCATGAAGCTCCACCCCTTCCGGAAGCCCACCCCCCCCAGGGAACCGCCCCGGGACCACATCCTCCTGGCCGGGTGCGGATCCAACGGACTCTCCCTGCTGGAGTTCCTGGTGGTGGGTCCCCAGGAGGTCTGGGTGGTGGACGACGACCCGGCGGTGGTGGAGCAGCTCTCGGCGGCCGGCGTCCCGGTGATCCGGGGAGATGTCACGGACCCGGCGGTCCTGGAGGCGGCGGGGATCGGAGCGGCCCGGGTGGTCATCTCCACCGTGCGCCGGGCCCAGGACAATGGACCCCTCCTCCGGCTTTCCCGGGGAAGGCTCGCCGTGGTGCGGACCTTCGAGGCCGGAGAGGGAGCGTGGGTCCGGGCCCACGGCGGGACGCCGGTCTCCTACTCCGAGGCGGCCGCCGACTCCTTCATGGCCTGGCTACAGGAGTCCCGGGAGGCAGCTCGGGAGGGCGACGGGCAGGAAGCCTGACCGGCCGGCGATGGAACCCTGGGCCGCCCCACCTGTACGGAGGTCCGGGTCCTCCGGCCTGCCGACGGATGTGCGGACGGCGCCGCAGGGTTCACTCCACCGGGATCCCATGGCGGGATTCCCGGTCCAGCGGCCAGGAACGCCCTGCCTCCGCACGACATCGTAGAAGGAAGGTCACCCATGTCCCGTCGTCCCCTCCCCCGCTCGGCCCTCTCCGCGGCCCTCCTCGGTCTGGCCCTGGCCGCAGCCCCCGCAGCGGCGCAGGAGATCCCGCCGTCGCCGTTCATGCAGCAGGAGATCCCCGCAGAGGTCGAGGCGCTTTTGGCCGAGGCCCAGGAGACCCAGGAGCGGCTGGCCGGGATCCACGAGCAGGCCATGGCGGGAAGCGAGGACCTCCAGAAGAAGCAGGATGACCTGCGGGAGATGGTGGACACGGCCATGCGGTCCGCCGACCCCGAGTTCGAGGCGAACATGGAGCGCATGGGCGAGCTCGAGGAGCAGGCCATGGCCGCCCAGGCCTCCCAGGACGGGGAGCGCCTGCAGGTCCTCATGACCGAGGCCCAGACCCTGGCCGGCCGCCTCCAGGCGGCGCAGGCCCAGGCCATGGACTCCCCCGACGTCATCCGGGAGATGGAGGCCTTCGAAGAGGAGCTCATCGCCGAGATGACCCGCGTCGACCCGGAGACCCCCGGCCTCCTGAGCCGGCTCGAAGAGCTGGCCGAGGAGCTGGAGGCGGCAGGGATGGGTTGACCCCCAGCCCCCCTCCTTCCGCGGGAGGGGTCGGGGGGAGGGGTGCCCGGGAGGGGAGGCTCAGAGCAGGGGTGACGCCAGCCTCGCCGTGGCGTCCCGGAGGCGGGGAAGGAAGGGTCGCCTGGCCCACTCCTCCGCCTTCAGTTCCCGCGCCTCCCCCCGACGCCCATCCACGAAGGCGTCCAGCTCCGCCACCCGTTCCGGGTCGAAGACCTCCACGTTGAACTCGAAGTTGAGCTGGAGGCTCCGGGGATCCCAGTTGGCCGAGCCCACCAGCCCCCACCCCCCGTCCACCGTCATCACCTTGGAGTGGTCGAAGGGGGCCCCGGTGAGGAAGATCCGGCTTCCCTTCTCCATGACCCTGGCCCAGTGGGCCTGGGACGCCCACTGGACCAGGGAGAGGTTCCCCTCCTCGGGAAGGTAGAGCTCCACCTCCACCCCCCGGAGCGCCGCCACATGGAAGGCCTCCATGAGGCGGTCGTCGGGGATGAAGTACGGTGTCACCACGCGGACCCGCCGTTCCGCCGTGGCCAGCGCCCCCATGAGGACCGTCTGGAGCTTCTCGAAGTGGAGGTCGGGCCCGTCGTTGATCCCCCGGGCCAGGGTCTCTCCCACCGGCTCCGGCGGAGCGAACCAGCGGTCGCCGTTCAGGACCTCTCCCGTGGCGGCCGCCCAGTCCTCGGCGAACACCTCCTGGAGCTCGGTGACCACCGGCCCTTCGAACCGGACGTGGAGGTCCCGGACGGGATGAGGGGGATCCTGCCGGATGAGGTTCCCCTTCCGGATGTTCATCCCCCCGGTGAAGCCGATGCGCCCGTCCACCACCAGGATCTTCCGGTGGTTCCGGAGGTTCACGTAGGTGGCCAACCAGGGGAGGAGGGCGGGGTGGAAGCGGGCCACGTCGATCCCGCTGCGGCGAAGGGAGTGGACCATGGAGGGCACGGAGTAGCGGGCCCCCACGGCGTCGATGAGGACCCGCACCTCCACCCCCCGGTCCATGGCGGAGCGGAACGCCTCCAGGAACCGCTCTCCCGCAGGGTCGTTGTCGAAGATGTAGGTGACGAGGGTCACCGATCGCCTGGCGCCCTCGATGGCCTCCAGCATGGCGGGGAAGGCCTCGTCGCCGTTCTCCAGCAGGGTCATCCCGTTCCCTGCGGTGAGGGGACGCCCCGCCACCCGGTCCCCCAGCCGCACCATGGCCCGGAGGTGGGTGTAGGGCCCGGAGAGCACCCCCTCCATGGTCTCGTCGGGACAGGGGAGGGGAGAGACCGGATGGAAACCCGGAGCCACCGGGCCCACCAGCTGCCGCGCCCGCTTCTGGATGCGGTTCACCCCGAGGAGCACGTACGCCACCGCCCCCACCACGGGGGAGAGCCACACGAGCCCCACCCACGCCACGGCGGCCGAGGTGTTGCGCTTCGTCAGGACGATATGGAGGGTCAGGGCCACTGCCGCCGCCACGGCGAGGAGGGCCAGAAGGAAGGGCCAGGCCTGCCAGAGCTGCCTCACGTCACCTCGCTTCGGGGAGTCGGGGGTCGGGACGTCCGAAGGTGGGAACTTCGGGGGCGACGGGCCTCACGGGAAAGGGGGACGGTGGCACGTCCCCCTCCGCCGGTTCCCCTCTCCGCCCCGTCGTGACACCTTCCCCGGGGCAATCTTCCACCCCAACCCTTCCCACCATGCGCCATTCCTCACCACGGTCGGCCCCTCGCGCGGCCTCCCGCTCCCCGGCGGCCAAGGTCCGATCCTCCGCCCTGGCGGCCGTCCTCTTCCTGGTCGCACTTCTGGCCCCCTCGGACCTCGCGGGGCAGACCATCCTGAACACGGAGCGGTTCCAGTCCGAAGAGGTGGAGGGGTTCCACGTGAGCGCCACCCTCACGGGGAACGGGCAGAGGGGCAACTCCCGGATCCTCACCGTGGGGTCCTCGGGGATCGCCGGGCTCCTCCAGGGCTCCCACTGGACCCGGGTGATCTTCGGGGGGCGGTACATCTCCACCGACGAGCAGGCCATCCTGGACAACCGCTTCGTCCAACTCCGCTACTCCTACCTCTTCTCCCCCGAGCTGCGGAGCTTCCACTTCATCCAGGCCCAGCGGAACGAGACCCTCCGCCTCCGGCGCCGCGTCCTGGTGGGATCGGGACTCCAGTACGCCCTGGTGAACACCGAACGGACGCGCCTCTCCCTGGGGACCGGGCTCATGGCGGAATCGGAGCGCCTGCAGCCTTCCGCGGTGGATCCCGGAGAGGACCCGGACTCCCGGGTCCTACGGGTGGCCAACGTGGGCGTCCTCTCCCGGGACCTGGCCACCGGCGCCCGGATCCTGAACATCCTCTACGTGCAGCCCGACGTCGGGCGCCCCTCCGATGTCCGGGTCCTGAACGACCTGGGGGTCATCCTCCCCCTCACGGACCGCTTCCGGGTGACGATTTCGGGGGAGTGGCGGAGGGACAGCCGGCCTCCGGCGGCCCTCCGGAAGGACGATTTCTCCTTCAACGTGGGCGTCGGGATCGAGGTGCGGTGACGACCGCCGCCGGAGCCCGGGCCGGGGCCCGTCCTCAGCCCGCCGGGCGGATCTCCCGCATCACCCCCCGGGCCTCCTCCACCAGGGTGGACACGAAGCCGGTGGTGTGATCCGGGCCTCCCTCCTCGGCCAGGAAGGGGTCCATGACGGTGGAGCGGAGGATCACCAACCCCTCCGTCCCCCCCTCCCTCCATTCCTCCACCGAGCCCACTCCCAGGGCCTCCAGGACGGGCTCCACGGCTCCGTCGTACATGGGGGTCTGGAAGCGGGTCCGGGTGAGGATGTAGGCCGGCTGCGCCCCCGGGACGCTCAGGCTCATGCGGGCGTAGATCCCCTCGTTCAGGCGGTTCACCTCCGCCAGGGTCGCCAGGGAGGGGTGGCCGAGCAGGAAGCAGACGATGTTGATGTCCGGCTCCGGGAGCAGGACGATGCGGAAGGGTTCGGCCTCCGCCGCGCCCAGGGCGGCGTAGAGCTTCCGGGCTCCCGCCACCGTCCGCTCCACCAGGTGGCCGTACCCCCGCTCGTCCAGGGGGAGGACCTTGTGGGAGAGCCAGACCGCCGCCGCCGCCGCCCCGGGCTTCGACCCCTCGAAGACGAAACGCCCCAGGAAGAGGTCCTCCGACGAGCCCAGCCCCTGGGTGGGAAGGAGATACGGGGGATCGACAGCCACGAGCTCCCGGGCGCGGCGGTCCCGGAAGACGACGGCCCCGGCGGGGTAGGGGATGTAGCCCAGCTTGTGGGGATCGATGGTGACGGAGTCGGCCCCGGCCAGCGCCTCCATGGCCTGGACCCACCCCTCCGACGGCCAGTGGTCGGGCCCCGCCTCCCCGCCCGCCACCGAGCGCCGGATCGTTTCGGCGCTCCGGCGCTCCCCCTGGGCGTTCCAGGTGACGGCGGCGGCGTACCCCCCGTAGCAGGCGTCGGAGTGGACGTGGAAGCTCACCCCCAGCTCCTCGCGGGCCCGCTCCCGGACCTCCAGCACCTGGTCCAGACGGTCCACGGCGCTCTCCTCGGTGGTCCCGCACACCGAGACGCAGGCCAGGATGGGGACGCGGCGCCGGGACAGTTCCCGGATCCGGTCCCAGAGGGCGTCGGGGTCCATCCGGAAATGATCGTCCACGGGGACGAACACCAGTTGGTTGGAGCCGATCCCCAGGGCCCGGACGATCTTCTCCCACGAGTAGTGGGCGGTGGCGGCCACCAGGACCACCGAGGGGGGGAGGGGATCCCCGAAGGCCTCGGCCAGCCGGGCGTTGTACGCCTGGTAGCCCAGGGCCTGCAGGGAGTGGTGGTGGAGGGCCGCGTGGACCTCGCTGCGGGGCCCCGACGTCCAGAGGGCCTCCCAGAGGTCCAGGGCGTGCTCTGGAAGGATGTTCACGAGCTCCCAGAGATCCAGCCCTCCCAGCTCCCTCCTTCCGCCCCCGGGGCCCTCCACCTCCAGCGACACCCCCAGCTCGTCGGCCGCCCCCCGGGCCGCCAACCGCAGGTAGATGACGTTACCCGCCACCCACACGGCCTCGAAGTTCGCCACCGA
>JBJHCB010000099.1:0-8283 GCA_050485805.1 Gemmatimonadota bacterium
GTGCCATCCGGTGCGGTGATCCCCACCTGGGCGTCGTCCTGGATCCCGGTGGGCGAGGAGAAGCCGCAAGCGGGCAGGAAGGCCAGGGCGATGACAACGGCGAAGACGCGGCGGATGCGCATGACGGTTCCTCGGAGTGGAAAGGGCGCAGATGGGAGACTCCTCGCCCCGTTGCGAGGAGTCTCCTCAATTTCCCCCTCCCCGATCCCGCCTGCCCACTCCGATTCCGTCACATTGGGGACAGATTCCGTCTATTTATGAGAACCGCCCCCCGCCCCCTCCTCCTCCTGCACCAGGATCGGGTCCTGGTGGAGCGACTGAACCGCATCGCCGGCGATCGGTTCCAGCTCCATCCCGTGGCCACCTGGGCGGAGCTGTGGGCCGGTGTCTCGGAGGCCCCCCCGGCGGCCCTGGTCCTGGTGGATCCCTACTTCGGGGAACGGAACGGAGGAGGTCCCTCCCCCCACCTTTCCCACCTGCTCAAGGCCTTCCCCTCGGCCACGGTGGTGGTGGCTCTCGAGGCCATCCCCTCCCGCTACGCGGACATCCGCCAGATGGGAGAGTGGGGGGTGGCGGAGATCCTGCAACTCGACGACGACACGAGCAGGGACTCGGTCCGTCGGCGCCTCCTCAGCGCCCGGGGGCAACCCCTCCGCCGTCTTCTGGCCCACGACCCCGGGTTCCCCCTCACCGGCCGGGCCCGGGCGCTCATGGACGCGGCGGTGGAGACCGTGATGATGGGCGGCTATCCCAGGGATCTGGCGCGGACGCTGGGGTTCTCCCCCTCCACCCTGCTCCGCTGGTGCCAGCGTTCCCAGCTCCCCACCCCGCGGCGCCTCCTTCTCTGGATGCGGGTTCTCTTCGCGTCGGCCCTCCTGGACGATCCCGGCCACTCGGTCTTCAGCGTGGGCCTGGCGTGCGGGTATTCCGGGGACCAGGCACTCCGGCGCGCCATCCGGGCCGTTCTCCCCTACACGCCCACCCAGCTCCGGGAGCAGGGAGCCTTCGAGACCGCTTCGGCGGCGTTCTTCCGGGAGCTGGGATCCCTCCGGGATGAACAGGCGGACCGGAGGTAGACCATGCACGCCCCACGTCCCCCTTCGCCCCCCCCCTCCCACCCCGGGTCCCCGCGGCCGGGCAACGGTTCGGCCTCCGGTGCGGAGGGGCTGGATCCCCTGGCCCGGGCCGTGCTCCACGAGGTCACGGAGGTCCTTCGGGCCCTGGAGGACCGGGCAGCCCTGGTGGGAGGCTCGGGAAGTTCCCCCGGGTGGTCCACGGGGGAGCTCCAGCGCATCCGCGAGGAGGCGCAGGAGTTCAGGGGAATCCTGGAGCTCCTGGCGGCGGAGGGAGGGGGGTCGCCGGCGTCGGAACACCAGCGTTTCTCCCTCTCCCCCCTGGTGGAAGGAGCCGTGGACCGCTGGCTCCCGTCCAGTCCCGGCATCCTGGCCACCTATCGGAGCGTCCTCCCCGGCGGGGCTTCCGTGGCCGGATCACCGGCCCTCCTGGGCCGGGCGCTCCGGAGCCTCCTCCGGGTGGCGGCCCGGCGGGCCCGGTCCCGGATCCGGATCGTGGCCGGAGTGGTGGAGACCGAAGCCGACGGCACCCCGGGCGACACGGCCCGGGGACCGGAGAAGGCGGCCCCCCCCGGGCAGGCCGAGCTCCTCCTGACCCTGGACGGGGGACCCCTGGAGAGCGGCGAGGGAGAGGGGTGGGAACGGTCCCTCCTGTTCGCCCGCTGGTGCGTCCGGAAGCTGGGGGGTCGCCTGGAGGGACCGCTCCCGGCAGACCCCCCGCACGGCTCCACCGCCTTCCGGATCCTTCTGCCGCTGGTCACCCAGCTTCCGGGGAGCGACCGGAAGGGGCGGAGCTGGCGGTCCGACTCCGGAGCCACCGGCCCCTTGGAGGGGGTCTCGGTGCACGTGGTGGACGACGAGCCGGCCCTCCGCTCGGTCCTGGCTCGCCTCCTCCATCGATCCGGTGCCACCGTGGCCACCCTGGCTCCGGAGCTGGGAGATCCCGCTCCCGCCCTGGCCCGACGGATCCTCTCCGATGCCCCGGATCTGGTCCTGCTGGACCTCCACCTGGGACGGATCTCCGGACGGAGCCTCCTGGAGCTCCTTCAGGTGGAGGGAGGGCCCCGCGTCCTCATCCTCACCGGGGACCCCTCGGGAGCGGAGGATCTCCCCTGTCCGGTGGTCCCCAAGCCGGTGGACTGGCCCTTCCTCCTGGGACGGATGCTGGACGTCCTGTCGGAGCCTCGCTAGGACGGGACCCTGTTGCGGCGTGCCGACGGGCGCGGTGTTGACAGCGGGAGCCCTCCTCCCGACCCTTCCGCATCCTTCTTCCCCCCTCTTCGTCCTCCCACCCGAGGCCGGCTCCGTGGATCCCATCCTCCACAACATCGACCCTTTCCTGTTCCGCATCGGTGACGGGTTCGGGATCCGATGGTATTCCCTCCCCTACATCCTGGGGATGGTCTTCGTCTGGCTCTCCCTCCGGAAGGCGGGGAGGGAGGGGTCCATGCCCGGGATGACGGACGAACGGGCCGAGAGCTTCGTCCTGCTGGCCATCCTGGGTGCCCTCGTGGGAGCCCGGTTCTTCCATGTCTTCGTCTTCGAGTACGACCGGTACGGCTTCCAGCCCCTGGACTGGATCGCCGTCTGGCGGGGAGGTCTGGCCTTCCACGGGGGACTGGCGGGGATCCTCCTGGCCACCTGGTGGTTCTCGAGGAAGCACGGCATCCCCGTGTACACCCTGACCGACCGCATCGCCGTGCCGGTGGCGGTGGCCCTGGGGCTGGGCCGGATCGCCAACTTCATCAACGCCGAGATGTACGGGACCCCCTACCAGGGCGCATTCTGCGTGGACTACTCGGGGAACCAGTACATGGCCCGCCCCCCCGAGGGGTGCCGACACCCGGTGCAGCTCTACGAGTCGGCCAAGAACTTCGTGATGGCCGGAGTCCTCCTGGGGGTGCGGGAGCGGCTTCGCCCTCCCCCCGGAGCCCTCACCTGGTCGTTCGTGGGGCTCTACGGCATCATCCGCTTCCTCCTCATGTATTTCCGTGAGGAGCGCACCGTGTGGATGGATCTCACCCTGTCCCAGATCTTCTCCGGCCTCATGGGGGTGCTGGGGGTGGTCATGCTGGTGGTGGTGCTGAGGGGAGGGGGGGGAACCGAGAGCACCCCTCCCCCTTCCCGGACGGGGCGACGGAGGAGGCCGGCGTGACCACGGGCACCCCCTCCGCGGCGCTCCTCCTGGTGGACCTGCAGCCGGACTTCATGCCCGGAGGCGCACTGGCAGTGGGGGAGGGGGATGCCATCCTTCCCGGGATCCGGGAGCTCATGACCTCCGACCGGTTCCTCCTCCAGGTGGCCACCCAGGACTGGCATCCGCCGGGGCACGCCTCCTTCGCCTCGAGCCACTCGGGAAAGGCCCCCTTCGACACCGTCCGCCTCCATGGCCACCCCCAGGTCCTCTGGCCGGACCACTGTGTCCAGGGAAGCCCGGGGGCCGAGCTGCACCGGGCGCTCCCCTGGGACCGGGTGGCGGCGGTGGTGCGGAAGGGGATGGATCCCCGGGTGGATTCCTATTCCGGCTTCCGGAACAACTGGGGGCCCGGGGATGATCGGCCTCCCACCGGGCTGGCGGGCTACCTCCGGGAGCGGGGGGTGGAGCACCTGGTGGTGTGCGGGCTGGCCCGGGACTACTGCGTGCGCTGGACCGCCGAGGACGGGATCGCCGAGGGCTTCCGGGTGACCCTCCTCTGGGATCTCACCCGTTCGGTGGACCCCACCGGGGACACCGACCTGCGCGACGGTCTGACGGAACTGGGCGTGGAGATCGTCGACGGGGTGACCGGATGACGCCAGGCTCCGGAGAGCCTCCAGCGTCCGACGGAGACTCCCCCGGGGATCCCCCCACCTCCTCGGGCCCCCTCCTCCGGGCCGTGGGCCTCCCTGGAGCGGTCCTCATGGGGCTGGGCTCCATCGTGGGGACCGGGCTCTTCGTCTCCCTGGGGATCGCCGCGGGCGTGGCTGGCCCGTGGATCCTCGTCGCTCTCCCCCTGGCCGCGCTCCTGGCCCTCTTCAACGGCCTTTCCTCCGCCCAGCTCGCCGCCGCCCATCCCGTCAGCGGCGGGACCTACGAGTACGGGTATCGCTTCCTGAACCCTCTCCTCGGCTTCTCCGCCGGATGGATGTTCCTCCTGGCGAAGGGGGCCTCCGCCGCCACCGCCGCCCTGGGGCTGGCCGGCTACCTCCTCCTGGGCCTGGGGGTGCAGGACGGGGTGACCCTCCGGGTGGGGTTGGCGGGCGGGCTGGTGATCCTCCTCACCCTCCTGGTGGCCGGGGGGATCCGGCGGTCCAACCGGGCCAACACCGTGGTGGTGGGCGTCACCCTGGTGGTCTTCCTTCTCTTCCTCCTGGCCGGCGCGCCCCGGGCCGTGGAGGCCTTCCTGGACCTGGCCCTGGACGGGGGCGGAAGCGGCCCGGGAGGAGCCCTGGGCCCCCTGGACCCGGGGGCCCTCCTCCACGCCACCGCCCTCCTCTTCGTGGCCTATACGGGGTATGGCCGCATCGCCACCCTGGGGGAGGAGGTGAAGGCGCCGTCCAGGACCATTCCCCGGGCCATCTGGATCACGCTGGGGGTGGCGGCCGTGCTCTATGTGGGGGTGGCCGTCGTGGCGCTGGGGGCCCTGGGAGCGGAGGGCTTCGCCCGGGCCACGGCGGAGACGGCGGCCCCCCTCCGGGAGGTGGCGACGGCCCTGGAGGTTCGTGGGCTCCCCCTCCTGGTGGCCGTGGCGGCGGTGACGGCCATGACCGGGGTCCTCCTGAACCTCCTCCTGGGGCTCTCCCGCGTGGCGCTGGCCATGGGGCGGCGAAGCGATCTCCCGGGGGCCCTTGCCCGGGTGGAGGGGGAGAGCGGAAGCCCCCGGATCGCGGTGGCTGCGGTGGGAGGGGGGGTCTTCCTCCTCGTCCTCCTGGGCGACGTGCGAACCACCTGGTCCTTCTCCGCCTTCACGGTCCTGGTCTATTACGGAATCACGAACCTGGCGGCCCTCCGCC
Organism: Gemmatimonadota bacterium; assembly: GCA_050485805.1. Taxonomy (GTDB): domain Bacteria; phylum Gemmatimonadota; class Gemmatimonadetes; order Longimicrobiales; family Gaopeijiaceae; genus T3Sed10-66. Next base: position 5,067 of record JBJHCB010000099.1, read on the forward strand.
TCCCCCCGGGCGCACGGCGCTATCCGCGGTGGGTGGCGGTGCTCGGGCTCTTGGGGTGTGCCTTCCTGGCCTTCCAGGTGGAACCCGGGATCTGGGTGACGGGGAGCGTCCTCCTCCTGGGCGGAATCGGGGTTCGGAGCCTCGTTCGGGCGGTCCGGCACCGACCCTGACGGAGGATGCGGGGTAGTCGTGCCTCCGCCCATCCGCCACCGCCCCTTCCCATGGCGGGCCCGGCTGCCCACCCTCCACTCCCCCACTCCCCCGTCCCATGACTCCATCGGAAAACGCACCTCCGTCGCGCTGGACGCCCGTGAACCCGGCTACCGGCCAGCCCCTGGAGAGCTTCCCCGCCACCCCGCCCGGGGAGGTGGACGCCATCCTGGACGCCGCCCAGAAGGCCCAGGAGGCCTGGGGGCGCACGGATTTCCCCCACCGGGCCCAGCGGATGGGGCGGGCCGCCGCCCTCCTCCGGGAAGGAGCCCGGGAGTTCGGGACCCTCATCACCCGGGAGATGGGCAAGCCCCTGGAGTCCGCCATCTCGGAAGTGGAGAAATGCGCCAGGGTGTGTGAGTACTACGCCGCCCACGCCGAGGCCCAGCTGGCTCCCGAGCCGGTGGAGACCCCGGACGAGGAGGCCCGGACCTATGTGGCGTTCCAGCCCCTGGGGGTGATCCTGGCCATCATGCCCTGGAACTTCCCCTTCTGGCAGGCGTTCCGCTTCCTCTCCCCCGCCCTCATGGCGGGGAACGGGGTCCTTCTCAAGCACGCCGCCAACGTCCCCGGATGCGCCCTGGCCATCCAGGAGGTCTTCCACCGGGCCGGCTTCCCTCCCGACCTCCTCCGGGCGGTCCTGGTGGATCATGACGAGGTGGAGCGGATCATCGCCCACCCCGCCATCCGGGCCGTGACCCTCACGGGGAGCGGTCGGGCGGGGCGGACGGTGGCGAGCCAGGCGGGAAAGGCGCTCAAGAAGACGGTGCTGGAACTGGGAGGCAGCGATCCCTACCTGATCCTGGAGGACGCGGAGCTGGACCCGGCGGTGGAGGCCTGTGTCCGAAGCCGCCTCACCAACTCCGGCCAGAGCTGCATCGCCGCGAAGCGCTTCATCGTGGTGGAGGCGGTGGCCGATGCCTTCCAGGCGAAGCTGGTGGAACGGATGTCCTCCGCACGGATGGGGGACCCCATGGAGGAGGGGGTGGACGTCGGGCCCCAGGCCCGGGAGGACCTCCGGGACGAGCTCCACCGCCAGGTCCGGGCGAGCGTGGAGGCCGGCGCCCGATCCCTGCTGGGCGGCGAGGTTCCCGAGGGCCCGGGGTTCTTCTACCCCCCCACGGTCCTGGCCGATGTCCGCCCCGGGATGCCTGCGTTCGACGAGGAGCTCTTCGGCCCCGTGGCCGCGGTGATCCGGGCCAAGGACGAGACGGAGGCCGTCCGACTGGCCAACCGCTCCATCTTCGGCCTGGGAGCGGCCGTCTTCACTCGGGACCGGGAGCGGGGGGAGCGCATCGCCCGGGAGGAGCTGGACGCGGGAGCCTGCTTCGTGAACGACTTCGTGCGTTCCGACCCCCGCCTCCCCTTCGGCGGGGTGAAGGAGAGTGGCTACGGACGGGAGCTCTCCGCCTTCGGGATCCGGGAATTCGTGAACGTGAAGACGGTATGGGTGGAGTAGCCCGGGAACCGCATTAGATTTCCCCGCCCTTTCCCTCCCTTCCCCCAACCCCATCCCATCATGGCCGGACCCCAGTTCATCTACGTCATGAAGGACCTCCGGAAGGTGGTCCCCCCCAAGAAGGAGATCCTGAAGGGGATCTGGCTCTCCTTCTACCCCGGCGCCAAGATCGGCGTGGTGGGGCCCAACGGGTCCGGGAAGAGCACCCTCCTTCGGATCATGGCCGGGGTGGACACCGACTTCCAGGGCGAGGCCTGGCCTGCCAAGGGGGTCCGGGTGGGCTACCTCCCCCAGGAGCCGGAGCTGGACCCCACCCTGGACGTCCGGGGGAACGTGGAGCTGGGCGTGAAGGAGACCCGGGATCTCCTGAAGCGCTTCGAGGCAGTGAACCTCAAGTTCGGGGAGATCTCCACCGACGAGGAGATGAACGCCCTCCTGGAGGAGCAGGCGAAGCTCCAGGACCGGATCGAGGCCGCCGGGGCGTGGGAGCTGGACCGGAAGCTGGACGTGGCCATGGACGCGCTGCGCCTTCCGCCCCCCGACGCCGACGTAACGAAGCTCTCCGGGGGAGAGAAGCGTCGCGTCGCCCTCTGCCGGGTCCTCTTGGAGGAGCCGGACCTCCTCCTCCTGGACGAGCCCACCAACCACCTGGACGCCGAGTCGGTGGGCTGGCTGGAGCAGCACCTGGCCCGCTTCCCCGGGACCATCGTGGCCATCACCCACGATCGGTACTTCCTGGACAACGTGGCCCAGTGGATCCTGGAGCTGGACCGGGGAGAGGGGCACCCCTTCGAGGGGAACTACTCCTCCTGGCTGGAGCAGAAGCGGCAGCGCCTGGCGCTGGAGGAGAAGCAGAGCAGCGCCCGTCAGAAGACGCTGGAGCGGGAGCTGGAGTGGATCCGGATGAGCCCCAAGGCCCGCCAGGCCAAGGGGAAGGCCCGCCTCCGATCCTACGAGGAGCTCCTGCAACAGGGGCAGAAGGAGGAGATCCGCACCGCCGAGATCCTGATTCCGAAGCCGGAGCGGCTGGGAGAGGAGGTGGTGGGGTTCCAGGGGGTCTCCAAGGGGTACGGGGACACCCTCCTCATGGAGGACCTCTCCTTCCGCCTCCCCCGGGGAGGGATCGTGGGGGTCATCGGGCCCAACGGCGCGGGGAAGACCACCCTCTTCCGGATGATGGTGGGGCAGGAGAAGCCGGATTCCGGTTCCATCACCATCGGCGCCACGGCGAAGATCTCCTACGTGGACCAGTCCCGGGCGGACCTGAACCCGGAGAACACCGTCTGGGAGGAGGTCTCGGGGGGGCACGACATCCTGGACTTCGGATGGAGGGAGGTGAACTCCCGGGCCTACCTCTCCGCCTTCAACTTCCGGGGCGGGGACCAGCAGAAGAAGGTGGGGGTGCTCTCCGGGGGGGAGCGGAACCGACTCCACCTGGCCAAGCTCCTGAGGGAGGGAGGGAACGTCCTCCTCCTGGACGAGCCCACCAACGACCTGGACGTGGACACCCTCCGGGCCCTGGAGGACGCCCTGGTCTCCTTCCCCGGG
>JBJHCB010000100.1:0-8251 GCA_050485805.1 Gemmatimonadota bacterium
GCTTCCCGGAGGGACATGTCCGGCTCGAGGGTGGTCACGTCCCGCGTCATGATGGCTTCGATGGCGGTCATGGTCCGGTTCCTCCGGTGGAGAGGGGGGTGGGGAGAGGGGAGGGGCGACCCGCCGGGCCCGGCCCGGCCCGGGGTCCCATCCCAGGAGCTCGGGGCCCAGGAGCTCGGGGAAAGGGGCTCGTGGAGGAGGTGGGACCCCTTCCTCCCTCTGAAGATCCGGGGCGAGGCTCGGGACCGAAAGGGCTCACCCCGGGAGACCGACGAGGAGGGAGGTGGCTTGCCTGGACCCCTCTCCGGAAAGAGCTTGAGGGGTTCGAAGCTCCCCCTGGAACCGCCTCCGGAACGCCGCGCATGAAGCCCCATCTCTTCCCTCCCCTGGTCCTGGACGGCTGGTTCGTCCTCCACCAGTTCTTCCGCGTGGATCCCCTGGCCGACGAGGACGAGAGCCTGGGTGGGTTCCGGGCCCGGACCCGGAGCCTGGTGGACTTCCTGGCCCGCTGGCCGGAACCGCCGGAGTCGGACCCGGCCCGGGGGGAGCGGGGGTGGAGCGGGCTCTACCGGATCGTGGGGGGGGAGACGGACTACATGGTGATGCACTTCCGCCCCTCCCTGGAAGCCCTGGGGGACGCGGAGCGGGAGATCCGACGGAGTCCGGCCGCCCGGGATCTCATCCCCACCGGCGACTACGTTTCGGTGGTGGAGCTGGGCCTCTATGCCGTCACCGACGCCCTGTTGGAGCAGGCGCAGGCGGAGGGGATCGAGCCCGGGGGCATGGAGTGGGCCGAGCGGGTGGAGGAGGTGGTCCGGGAGGAGCGGGCCAAGCGGTACGTCCAGTCCCGGCTCTACCCGCTCCAGCCTGAGGGGATGCCCTACGTCTGCTTCTATCCCATGGACAAGCGCCGGAACGTGGATCAGAACTGGTACACGCTCCCCCTGCGGAAGCGGGCGGATCTCATGGCCGACCACGGGCAGACGGGTCGGCGCTACGCCGGCCGCATCTCCCAGATCATCTCCGGATCCGTGGGCTTCGACGACTGGGAGTGGGCCGTGACGCTCTTCTCCCGGGATCCGGTGACCTTCAAGGAACTGGTCACCGAGATGCGGTACGACGAGGTGAGCTCCGTCTACGCCGAGTTCGGGAGCTTCTGGATCGGGCACCGGATTCCCACGGAAGGAGCCCTGGACGAGGTGGCCGGCGGGGGCGACGAGGACTGATCCCGGGAGACCACCCGGGTCGGCACCCCGTCAGCGGATGTCGCCCACCACCACCCGGAGGGGGAGGGGAGGGGAGTCCCAGTCCGAGTGGTTCCCGTGGTAGAGCATGAGGACCAGGCTGGTCTCCCCCGGCGCGAGTCCCTCCACGTCCAGGTGGTCCCCGTGTTCGGAGAAGGAGAGGACGTTCTGGGGCGCGCCGCTGGGGAAGCGGGCCCGGAGGGAGTACTCCCCGCCGTAGGGGATCGACCGGCCCTGGGCATCCAGGAAGACCACGGTGAGGGCCACCTCGGAGCCCGCCGGGATGTCGGGCACCGTTCCCTCCCATCGCAGCGTGGCTCCCGACCCCTGGGTCTCGGCCAGGAGGGCGCCGGTGGCCCGGTCCATCACCTGGGCCTGGGCGGGCGCGGCATGTTCCGCCTCCGTGGGGCTCCGGTCGCACGCCGTCACGCCCACCAGCACCCCCAGCGCCAGCGCGGAAACGACGCCCCACCGGGCCCGCCTCCCGCCGATGCCGTCCCGCTCCCTCCTGCCTGCGTCGGTCATGTGTCCCATCGCTCCAGGGTCCGTCGTGGGTCAAAACGTGACGCGGTAGAGCAGGCGGGCGTTCCGCCCCGCCTCCGGAGCCACGTCCTTGATGCGGGAGAGGTGGTTGTGCCACTCCCGGTCGAAGAGGTTCTCTACCCCCAGGTGGACGGAATGGAGCCGACCTCCTCCGGACCAGCGATACCCGGCCCCGGCCTCCACCACGCCATAGCCGGGGGTGGGCCGCTCGGGGATCAGCACCTCGTCCTCGCCCAGGGGCGAGGGGATGGGGGAAGGCACCCGATCCTGCCGGGCTCCGCCGTCCCATCCCAGGGTCAGGGTGAGGCTGCCCCGCTCCCAGCGGGCCTCCACCCCTCCTGAAAGGGGCGGGATGGCCGGGAGGGGTTCGTCTGCCGTACCGGTCCGGTGGGCCCGGACGAATCCCCCCCGGGCATCCACCACGAAGCCCGGGAGCGCCTCCCACTGGACCCGTCCGTCCCCGCCCTGGAAGACGGCATCCTCTCCCCTGGCCTCGAACACCGGGAAGCGGCGGAAGCGCGGGTCCGGCTCGCCCGTGGGCGAGTGGTAGATGTAGCCGCTCAGGGCGTTCCGGAAGACGTTCACCTCCATCTCCACCCCGGGCCGGGAGACCCGGAGGAAGAGGTCGGCCCCGAGCCCCGTCTCCGACCCCAGCTCCGGATTCCCCACGTCGTAGGAGAAGTCCGCCAGGTGAGGGCCGTCGGAGTAGAGCTCCCGGATGGAGGGGGTCCGGAAGGCCCGGGCCAGGCTCCCCCCCACCACGATGCCCGGTCGAGCCTCCCAGAGGAGGGAGACCGAGCCCGAGACATCTCCGAAGGTCCGGGGCCGCACCGGGATGCGGCGGTCCCCCAGCACGATGTCGGAGCGGTCCGCCGGGTTCGCCCGGGTCCGATCGTACCGGAGACCCGCCTGGAGCCGGAACGGATCCCGGGAGAGCTCCTCGTAGCCGTAGATGGCCAGGGAGACCTCGGTGGCCGAGCGGCTCCCGGGGAAGGACCCCGAGGTGACCAGGTCCCGGAGCTGGCCGTGGATCCCCACCGCGCCCTCGGTGCGCAGGCTCGCGCCTTCGTGTCGATGCCGGCCCGTCACCGTGCCGCCCCCCACGACCTGGTCGAAGCGGGCCCCCAGGGTGCGGCTACCGTCCTCCCGGAGCTCCAGCTCGTCGTGGAGGTAGCGAACGAGGTTCGCCTCCACCTCCACCCCGTCGAAGAGCCCCAACCGCTCCCGCCGCGCCACCTCCACCCGGGCCACGTGGCGTGTGGTCTCCGCCTCCGCCCCCGATTCATGGGCGCCGGGGATGGCCACCCCCTGGAACTCCCCCGGGAGGCCATGGGAGAGGGAGTAGAACCGATACGCCACCCCCACGCTTCCCCAGGTGGGCACCCAGCTCACCCCGCTCCCCAGGGTCACCCCCTGGGACTGGGTGGACTCCAGGGTTCCCAGGGGCGTGCGGACATCGCCGCTCCGCCTCGCGCTGGCCTCCGTGCGGAGGGCCAGGCTCCGGCCCAGGGGCGCCCGGAGCACCCCGCCGCCGGAGACCCCCCGGGCAGCGGACTCCGTCTGGAGGGTCACGGTCCCGTGGACCCCATCGGGCACCGAGGTGGGGATCTCCCCGCGGATGACGTTGATCACCCCGCCCAGGGCGTTGCTCCCATAGAGGAGCCCTGCCGGACCCCGGACCACCTCCACCCGTTCGGCGGTGACGGGATCGATCCCCACGGCGTGGTCGGCGGCGGTGGAGGCCAGATCCCCGGGGCGCTGGCCATCCTCGAGGATGAGGACACGGTCCCCGCCCATCCCCCGGATCACCGGCTGCGCCGGAGCCGGTCCGAAGGACTGCATGGCGATCCCGGCCTCGTTGGACAGGGTGGCGGCCAGGCTTCCCGAAAGGCGTCGTCCCAGCTCCTCGCCGGAGAGGACCAGGGTGGGCTGGTAGGTCTCCGCCACCGATCGCTCCCGCCCCACTCCGGTCACCACGATTCCCGCCACGGCGATGGCCGAGGGAGTGAGCTGGACATCCAGTCGGGTGGGGGGGCCGGCCACCACCTCCACCTGTTCCTCCCGGGCCGCGTAGCCCACCCGCTCCACTACCACGGTGTAGAGCCCGGGGCGCAGGCGAGGGAGGGTGTACCGCCCGTCGGCGTGGGAGAGGTCCCCCCGTCCCAACTCCCGGATCCGGACCTGTGCCGCCAGGAGGGGTGCCCCCGTCCGGGCGTCGGTGACGGTGCCTTCCAGGGACCCCAGGGGGGAGGGGGGATCCTGACCGGACAGGGTCGGCCCCGGCAGGAGGAGACCCGCGACGAGGGACAGGACCCCGAGCGTCCGGAGGGGGAAGGTCGGGACCGCGCGTGGCATGGCAGCTTCGGAAAGGGGACGGGGTCCCGGGGTCCGGGCCCCAGGGCCCACCATCGGAGAAACCGGAGGAAGAAAGAGGGGGACCCACCGGTTGGCAAGGGGGCAGGCGCGACCCGTCCCCCCATGGCGCACCCCTCGGACCTGCCGGTGGGCCCGTCCTCCTACGAGGCCGGGTGTTGCCGGCCCCACCTCCCTTTCCCAGGTTGCCGGGATCCCCCACATCCACCCCGGAGGACGGAATGGAACGACACCGGACCCTGGTCCCGGCCCTGGTCCCGGCCCGGCTGGCCGCACTTCTCCTGGTCGGCCTCCTCCCGGTCGCCGCGTGCGAGGCGGACCCGGCCCCCGAGGCCCCCCGTACGGTGGCCCTCATCGGGCTCACCCTCATCGACGGAGCCTCCGACCGGGCCGTCCCGGATGCGGCCCTGGTCATCCAGGGGGACCGGGTGGGGGCCGCCGGGCCGGCGGCCGATGTGACCCGACCGGAGGGAGCCGAGGTGACGGACCTCGGGGGGCGGACCGTCATGCCGGGAATCGTGAATCTCCACGCCCACGTGGGGCGGGCGGAGGGGATGGCCTACTCCCTCGACCTGTATTCCCGGGAACGGGTCGAGCGGGACATGAACAACTACCTCTACTACGGCATCACCCACATGGTCTCCCTGGGGAACGACCAGGCCCCGGGGCACGAGTTCATCGCGGACCAGCGGGCGGGCCGGGCCGGAGGTGCGCGCCTCTATACGGCGGGGTTCGGGTTCTCCGCTCCGGACGGTTGGCTCCCGGACAACCCCTTCCTGAATCGTCCCGCCACTCCGGACGAGGCCCGGGCCCTGGTCCGGCAGGAGGTGGACAAGGGGGTGGACCTCCTGAAGCTCTGGGTGGATGACGGCCGGGGGCGGCTCCCCCAGTTCTCCCCCGAGGTGAGCGAAGCCATCATCGACGAGGCGGCGGCCCACGGCCGGAAGGTGCTGGTCCACCTGTATGCCCTGGAGGTGGCCCGGGACCTCACCCGGCGGGGGGTGGCCGGCCTCGCCCACAGCATCCGGGATCACCCCCTGGACGAGGACTTCCTGGCCCTGGCCCGGGACCGCGGGCTCTTCGCCATCCCGGCCCTGGTGGGGCATGGCGCGAACCTGGCCTACGCCGACGGCCCCGACTTCCTGGACGACCCGGGGCTCGCCGTGCTGTATGCCGACTCGGTGCTGGAGATCATGGGGAGCCAGGCCTACCAGGAGGAGCTGGCGGCCTCGCCGAACCTGGAGCAGAACCGGCGGGACTTCGAGGTGGCCATGGCCAACGCCCGGCGCCTCCACGAGGCGGGGATCCCCCTGGGGATCGGGACGGACTCCGGGCCGCCGGGCCGCTTCCAGGGCCTCTGGGAGCACCGGGAGATGGAGCTTCTGGTGGAGGCGGGAATCCCCCCCATGGAGGTCATCCGGGCCGCCACCCTGAACGGCGCCCGCTTCCTGGAGATCCAGGAGGACCACGGGTCGCTGGAACCCGGGAAGGTGGCCGACTTCCTGGTCCTGGACGGGAACCCCCTGGACGACATCCGGAACACCCGGCGGATCCACCAGGTCTGGATGGACGGGCGCCTGGTGGACCGAGCCACCCTTCCCAGGGATACGGGAGCCGGGGGAAGCTGAGTCGCCGATCTCCTCGGGGGCCCCGGCCTCCGGGGTGGAGACTCCGGCCCCATGGGCACGGAGCCTGCTCCCTAAGCAGGCATGATCGTGCGATCCAGCTGCTCCTCCGGCCCCTCCTCGGGCCTCCGCTCCGGCGTGCCGTCCGGCCTTCCCTCCGGCGTTCTCTCCGACGTCCTCTCCTGCCTTCTCGTCCTGGCGGGCCTGGCCCTCCTCCTTCCCTCTCCCCTGGCGGCGCAGGAGACCCCCGGCACCTGGATCGAGCTGGGATTGGCCCCCGCCTGGTCGGGGCTCTCCTGCCCGGTCTGCACGGCCGAGCGCACCCGGGGCGGTGAGGTGCGGGTGGGGGTGGGCAGGACCTTCCGGTCCTCCTTCCGCCTGGGGGCCGAGGTCTCAGGGTGGAGTTCCCTGGGAGAGGACGTCCGTCAACTCCAGGGCACCACCGGCCTCGTGGCCGTGGTGCGCCCAGGGGCGGGACCCCTGGTCCTGCGGGTGGGAGCGGGCACCGGTCACTACCGGGCCCTGGATCCGGGCGACGGTACCGACGTGAGCTACCTGGGAGCCAGCTTCCAGCTGGGCGTCGGCCTCGAGGCCCGGGTGCGCCACCGACTCACCCTCACGCCCCAGGTGGGCTACTCGGGGTCCGCCTTCGGTCCCTTGAAGCGCGGCGACGACGTGCTCTGGGATCGGGCCGGGCTCCACCTCCTCCGAACCGGCATCTCGGTCACCCGCCACTGACCCGGACCCCGTCCCCTCCCCCTGCTCCCCCTCCCCCGCCTACGGAGGCCCTGCCATGTCCCCTCGCCCCCTCCGCCGCGTCGCACCTCCCTCCCTCCGGACCAGCCTGGCGCTACCGCTTATCGCCATGGGTCTGGCAGGGTGCGAGGAGCGCGAGGGCGTCTTCATGGCTCCCGTCCCGGCCATGGCCTCGGGCGTGAGCCGGGCCATGGGACAGTGGACGCCGGGGCCCCACGACACCTGCTCCAGGGAGATCCACGACGCCTATTCGGTGGTGGGGCCCGACGGGCTCCTGTACCCCACCTGGCATCCGCCGGTGGACCCGGTGACGGGGTGCAGCTTCGGGCACGAGCATGGCCGGGATCCCCGGGGCTCCCGGCTGTACGGCGAGGTGGGGGACATCCCCTTCGGCTATGCCAACTCGCAGCTGGACATCTGGGATCCCTACGGTCCCCGGCACGAGGACCACGTGGGGCACAAGATCGAGTGGCAGAACGACATCCCGCTCCGCTTCGGCGGGGCGACGGGAGCCGTCCTGGACGTTCGCTGCGACGTCCTGACCAAGCTCCACCAGGGCACCCACTCCGCCGACGCCTTCACGAACAACCTCCACGAGCTGGTCTACCACATCTCCTGCACCGACGGCACCCGGATGCACGTCACCCTCATGGCCGCCATCGGTGATCCGGGCACCTTCGTCTCCTCGTGCGACGGTGGTCGCCATGTCCATGCGGGAGCGCCCACCCCCCTCAACTCCCCCGCCGGCGGGGGGAAGCGACGGATCCCGGACCGGCCCTGCCTGGAGCGCCTCCTGGCGGACCAGGGGAACCGTCCGAACTTCGGGATCCTCCGGGAGAGCTGGGAGACGTCCAACCACATCCGCACCGAAGGAGGACGCTCCATCGCCTTCTTCAATCCCTACTATCAGGTCTTCCTCCCCTCCCGCTACTTCGAACCGGGGATCCCCGGCGCCGTGGGGCGCCCCCTGGACCTCTGCCGCCCCACCGGCGCCTTCGGGGGCGCCTTCACGCACCACGGGCCCTGCGGAGAGTCCACCGGCGGGGGCCATCAGACGCAGGTGACGTGGGATCATCCCCTCTCCCGGTTCAACGGGGTGAGCCGGTTCGTGGACATCAACCAGAACCGCATCCGGAACGCCGACGGACCCGAGGTCTGGTACACCGATCCCTTCGGTCGGACCGGGCGCGTCGAGCCCTTCCCCGGATCCATCCGTCAGTACATCGCCCGGGTGGACAACTCAGGCAGGAACGGGCACGGGCCGAACATCGGTCGGGAGCGGAACTACGGTGGCCCAGGGGTGCGCGCCCCGAACTAGGGCCTGGCCGGCCGCGCTCCCCCTCGCGCCGCTTGCCTGACCGCTCGGGGCACGGCCCTGCCCCTTCGCGGCGTGGCCCCGCCCCTCATCCGCCGTCGGGATCGGCGGATGCGGCGCGCGTCGATGCCGCTGTGTCGTCCTCCTCCCCTTCCTTCCACGCGTGCTTCACCAGCACGGAAAGGGGGACGAAATCCAGGGTGGCTTCGTGGGTGGCGGTGAGGACCACCGGAGGCGCCTTGCCCGCCTGCCAGGCCTCCCGCCAGCGGGAGGCGCAGACGCACCAGCGGTCCCCCGGACGGAGGCCGGGGAAGCGGAACTCGGGACGGGGGGTGGAGAGGTCGTTCCCCGCCGACCGACTGAAGGCAAGAAACTCCTCGGTGGCCACCACGCAC
>JBJHCB010000101.1:0-8178 GCA_050485805.1 Gemmatimonadota bacterium
GAGGTGGGCGATGCCCTCTTCTTCGGTCAGACCAATGACCTGAACGTGGCGCTGGATCGGTTCCTCATGCCGGACATCGACGAGTCGGTGAACCGCTTCCAGTTCAGCACCGGCTTCACCTACCAGATCACCAACGCCATCAGCAGCCGGGGATCGGTGGGGGTGGACCACCGGAACAACCACCAGCGGATCTTCCAGCCCGTGGGCTTCATTCCCGGAAACGTGGAAGGGTCGCTGAACCGCCGCCAGCGGGAGTTCACCTCGGTGACCCTGGATGCGGCCGCCACCTTCTCCTACCCCAGCGAGGGGAACGTCACCTCCAGCTTCACCGTGGGCGCCCAGGGCTTCCGGGACAACACCAGCGTGGTGAACGGGTTCGGCCGGGGGTTCGCCCTCCCGGGCTCCAAGGACTTCTCCGAGGCCGCCGACGTCACCGCCTTCGAGCAGAACGAGCAGGTCTTCACCGGCGGGGTCTTCTTCGATGAGCAGATCGGGCTCTGGAACCGGGTCTTCGTGAACCTGGGCCTCCGCATCGATGCCGGCACCTCCTTCGGGGACGAGGTCTCCTTCGAGGCCTACCCGAAGGCCGGAGTGGCGTACAACGTCTCCGACGAGCTCTTCTTCCAGGACGCCCTGGGAAGCTTTGTGGACCAGTTCCGCCTCCGGGCAGCCTACGGGGAGACGGGGAAGTTCCCCCCGCCCTTCCTCCGGGACCGGACCTTCGACGCCACATCCTTCCGCGGCGAGGCGGCTCCCCGCTTCGACAACCCGGGGAACCCCGACCTCCGTCCCGAGGTCACCCAGACCCTGGAGTTCGGGTTCGACGCCGGCTTCTTCGGGGATCGCCTGGGGGTGGACTTCACCTACTACGACGCCCGCACCAACGATGCGCTCTTCTTCGTACCGGAGCAGCCGGTGACGGGGCAGGGCACCCAGATCCGGAACGTGGGCACCATCGAGAACAGCGGGATCGAGCTGGAGCTGAACCTCCAGGTCATGAACCGTCCGAACTTCGTCTGGAGCGTGGGCTCCACCTACCAGACGGTGGACAACCTGGTAACGGACACCGGCGGCTCCCCACCCTTCTTCCTGGCGGGCCCCCGGGCCCACCAGCGGGTGGCCGAGGGGCATCCGGTGGGCGCCTGGTACGTGGACACCCCGGTGGACACGAACGGGGACGGTCTTCTGGACGGGACCCATCAGGTCTATACCGGAAAGGGTCCCACCCCCACCCAGAGTGGAAGCTTCTCCACCCGGATGACCCTCTTCGGGAACCTGCACGTCTCCGCGCTGGCGGACTGGGCCACGGGGCACGAGGTCTTCGACTACGGGTCGCTCTGGGCCACGTTCAACGGGATCCGCCGGAAGGAGCTGGTGGATCAGGACTTCGAGTTCCCCGTCCGGTACACCACCGCCGGAGAGCGGATCGGCCCCTACAGCCAGGGCGCGGCCCGCTCGGCCTTCCTCGAGGACGGGGACTGGCTGAAGCTCCGGGAGATCTCCCTGCGGTACGGCCTCCCGGCCGACCTGGCCAGTCGCTTCGGCGCGGCACAGGGCACGGTCTACGGCAGCGTCAGGAACGCCCGCATCTGGTCCACCAGCAAAATGGTGGACGGGGAGCTGGCCGGCGTCGGCGTGGGCGGCGGACTGACCCTGGGTGGGCAGACCAGCGTCACCCTGTCTCCGCCCCGGTCCTTCCGGTTCGGCGTGGAGTTCACGTTCTGATGCCGGCGCCGACGACGATGGGTGCCCACGGGCTCAGCCAGGGTGGAGAGAGGATGACCATTTCGAATACCGGGGCGCCCGCGCCCTCCAGAAGGGGCGGCCGCCGGCCCCGGGGCCTTCCCGCCCTGATCATGGCGGCGGGGCTGGCCGCAGTGGCGGCGGGCTGTGACTTCCTGGACCCCACCGACGTGGAGAACCCCAGGACCACAGCGGAGGACCTGGCGCAGGCGGCGGAGCCCGTCCGGGCCCTCCTCCCCGGGGCCCGGGCCCAGTTCTCCCGGATGCTCAGTGCCCAGGTGGTGATCTCGGAGGTGGTGAGCGACAACTACGCCATCCACGGCACGGGGCTGGACTCCCAGTTCGACGAGCCCCGGGGGATCAACCCCGACCTGGTGAACTTCACCTCGTCCACCCAGGGGATCTACTGGAACACCCAGGAGCTCCGGGCCCTCACCGACTTCATCCTGGACGACATCGCCCCGGGGGATGCCACAGCGACCGCGGCCCAGCTGGCGGAGCTCCGGTACTACCGCGCCATGGCGTACCTCTTCCAGGGTGAGAACTTCACCCATGCTCCCACGGAGCGGGACGGAGCGGCCCGGCCGGCTTCGGAGCTCCTGCAGCAGGCGGTGGCGGAATTCGAGGCCTCGCTCTCGGCCTCGGGATCCGGGGCCTTCGCCCTGCCGGCGCGGGCGGGGCTGGCCCGTGCCTACCGGCTCCTGGGGAACGCCAGCGGCGCCACCCAGGCGGCGCAGCAGGTGCTGACGGGAGAGCCCTCCTTCCTCTTCCAGCAGGACTACGATGCCACCAGCATCACCAACGGCCCCAACAACTTCCTGGTGATCCGGGCCATCAAGGAGATGCAGCCCCTCCCCCGGCTGGACTTCCTGGATCCCAAGTACATCCGCCGGGAATCCCCCATCGCGGTGGCCAAGGCCGAGGAGATGCACCTGATCCTGGCCGAGGCAGCTCTGGCGGCGGGGAGCCAGGAGACGGGGAAGGCCCACCTGGCCGATGCCATCCGACTGGCGGGTCAGCGGGCGGTGGAGCTCTGGGCCGACGACGACCAGCGCCTGAACGACGACCTGACGCCCCGCCCCAGGAATGCCGAGATCCTGGTGCGGGCCGACCCGGACAGTCCGTTCCGGGCGGGGCTGGTCCTGACCCGTCCGAACGTGGAGAACCCCGTCCCGGTGGTCTCCGCCACCTCCCTGGACGCGGACAGCGTCCAGGCCCTCACGGGAACCGACGAGATCTGGCACGCGTTCCATCTGGCCCGACAGGAGATCATGTTCCTGGAGGGCCGCAGGATGTCGGACCTGGGGATCCGCCTTCCCATGATGCGTCGGGAGATCGACGTGAACCCCAACATCTCCATGGGGACAGCGGGGACCACGGTGCTGGTTCCCGACTACATCCCGCCCCTGAACCAGATGGACCTGTTCGACCCTTCCTCCCCGTACTCGGGTGAGGAGTTGGTCACCACCGAAGTCACCATCCGGTTCGATCTGAACCGGATCCTCACCCAGAACCGGGTGAGCCCGTTCCTCAACTGAGGGCGGGGCCGCTCCGGCGTTGAGCCCGGGATCGCCCGGGGCTCCTCCGCCCACCGTGGAAACGGTGTGTGGGGGGGCTCCGGGCGGTCTTCGTTTTCCACCTCCCACGACTTGCCGCGCGCGGCGCTCCCGGACTACTCTCCCGGGGCTGTCGCGTCTGCCGGGCCCCTCCCCCGGCACTTCCCGGAGGCTTCCGCATGCCCAAGCGCTCCCGTTCCCCCTCAGGGGGTGGTACCCCCTTCGACGCCGCCTGCGACCTCCTGGAGGAGGCGCTGGAGGGGAGCTACCGCCGGGATCTGGTGGATACCCTGTGCGAGGGGGCGGATGGGGCACAGGCCCTCGCCCGCCTGCGGACGGCCATGGCGGCCCACACGTTCCCGCCCGTCGGTGGGGCTTCCTCCGAGCTCCCGTCCCTGGCCGGAGGCCTCCCCCTGCGTCCCCTCATCCGGGAATGGGAACGGAGGACCCTGAAGGAGGGCTTCCAGGTCCTGAAGGACTGGGACGGTCGGGCGGCCCGCTTCGGTAAGGAGATCGTGGCGGTGGACATGCTCGACTACTACGTCCAGGCCGGAGGGGGAGCAGGGGACGCGGGGCGGGAGCCCCCGGCGGCGAAGGGGGCGGGCTCCGCCATCGCCGGTTCCCGGTACGCCAGCCGCCGGGGCCAGGCGGTGCCCCTCCGACAGGGTCTCGCCATCCTCCTGGACAACTATTTCCTCTATCTCCTGGCCCTGGCCTCGGTCCGGCTCTGGGACGAGGGGGACCCCGACGCCAACATGGACCGGGTGGCCGGGCTCCTGGACCGCCTCAATGGAGAGGCGGGGAGCGGGCACCCCGTGCTGGGATCGGTGGACGGTCTCTTCTGGCTGGCCATCTCCAACTATCACCCCGACGACGGGGCCTACGATCGCCTTCTGGAGAAGGTGCGGACCCTGGAGGCCGGTCATCGTCTCCGCTTCGCCCTGGTGGGGGCCGCCGTCCTGGGAACCCATCTCCGGTGGGGATTCGAGGCCTACTACAAGCGGGACCTGAACCTCCTCCGCCGGGACAACTTCGCCGACTACCCGTGGCTCCTCTTCTCCCTGGCCACCCTCATGGACCGGTACCACGAGATGCGGGAGCAGGGGATCCCCCCATGGGACCGCCGGCAGGTGGTCCTGGCCATCCTGAACGGTCTCACCTCCGACCCTCCGGCCTTCCATGGCCGGCTTCCACCCGCGCTGGCGGACCACGCGGAGGAGCAGGCGCGCTTCTCCGGCCTGTACCATCGCTACCGGGGGGAGCTCCACGATGAGTTCGAGGCGTTCCGTCCCGCGGAGGAGGGCTACTCCCCCATCGCCTTCCACTTCAACTTCCCCCACAACGCCGTGAAGGCCATGGTGGGGATGGCCCTGACCGGATGGGAGCTTCCCCCCCTCCCCCTGGAGACGCTTTTCGAGGATCCCGAGGGCGCGGGGAAGGGGAAGCCCCAGGAGGAGCTGGCCCGGATCCTCATGGCCCACAGCGAAGCGAATCCCGAGCACATCGGAGCGCGCCGGGTGATGGTCATGACCTACATGCCCCGCACCGGTCTCCGCCGGTTCCGGGCGACCCTCTGGGGGGACCTGGACCCCCTGGCGGAGGGAGGGGAGGGGGCCGGAGAGGGCCCGGGTGAGACCGACCCGGAGGCGCAGGCCGACGTGGGCGCAAGGGAGGAAGCGCCCCGAACCGACCGCCTCACCGGGAGCCCCTTCCAGCGGGGAGACACCGTGGGGGAGGAGACCCTCTCCGGGTCGGGGTCCTCCGGAGGCTGAGCCGGGTGGGGAACGCCTACCAGACGTGGTTCCGCGACTCCCGGTCGTCGGGGACGAACCGGTCCCGGGCCGGCATCACCACCCGGGGAAGGCTCTCCCGGTCCATGACCTCGTCCCACGCCACGATCTCGTTGAGGTAGAGGAGATGGGCGGTGAGGGCGTAGACCTCTTCATCGGAGAGGCTCCCCGGTCGGTCGAAGGGCATGGAGCGGCGGACGTAGTCGAAGACGGTGGTGGCCCAGGGCCAGTAGCTCCCGATGGTGCGGGGGCCCTCCATCCCGTCCCCGAAGTCGAAGGCGTCGTCGGGGATCCGGCCCGCCAGTCGCCCTCCCGACCCTCCTTCCCCCTGGGCGCCGTGGCAGACGGCGCATTGCGCGGCATAGAGAGGGGCGCCCTCCCGAGCCGTGCCGCTCCCCGGAGGAAGGCCCCGTCCGTCCGGCATGACGGCGATGGCCAGCCGCGCGATCTCCGCGTCGGTGGCAGTCCGGCCGAGGCCCAGCGCCTCCGGAAGGGGTTCCGAGGAGGACGGATGGCCCGCCCCCAACCCCGGCACCCCCCAGGCGTCGGCTTCGTCGCCTGCGCAGCCCGCCAGGAGGAGTCCTCCCAGCCCCAGCGCCCCGGCCAGGAGCCACCCCCGTCCCGCCCCCGGCAAGGGGGACGCCTGCCCCAATGGGGAATGCCTCCTCCCCCGGCTCACCCCCACGCCTCCGTCCGGTAGACCACGGTCCCATCGGGGCGGATGCGCCATCCGGTGATGGGGTTCAGGTGGTAGCTGGTCCCCACCCCCCGGGCCCGGGCCAGCTCCGCCTGCGTGGGCTGGACATAGCCGGTCTCGTCGGTGGTCCGGCTCAGGACGGTGGCCTCCTCCCCGTTCCATCGCCACATGTACCGGAAGCGGACATGGGCCTTGGGGAGGATGGGTTCCTGGAGGTCGGCCTGCTGCCAGGTGGCTCCCTCGTCGAAGCTCAGCTCCGCGGACCGGATCCGGCCCCGTCCGCTCCACGCGATCCCCCGGATCTCCATCCACCCGGGGGTGACGCGGCCCGGGTAGCAGGGATGGGTGATGATGGAGCGGGCGTCCATGACGAAGCTGAACTGACGGGCCCGGCCTCCCGTGAGGGGGTCGGTGTAGCGGCTGGTCTCCTCCCGGGTCATGAAGGGGCCGTCGGCCAGCTCGATGCGGCGGAGCCACTTCACGCTGGCGTTCCCCTCCCAGCCAGGAAGGAAGAGTCGGGCCGGGTACCCGTTCTCGGGCCGGAGGGCCTCGCCGTTCTGCCCGTAGGCGATGAGGGCGTCGTCCCAGGCCTTCTCCACGGGGATGCTCCGGGTCATCACCGCCGCGTCCTGTCCCTCGGCCAGGAACCAGGTGGCACTTGGCAGGACCCCCACCTGACGGAAGAGGGAGGCCAGGGGGACCCCCGTCCACTCGCTCTGGCTCGTGAGGCCGCAGATCTGCTGGGGGGTCGTTTCCTCGGAGGCATTCCTGGGGAAGTTCCCTGCGCACTCCATGAACCGGGTCACGGAGACGGAGGGGAAGCGCTTCAGCTCCTCCAGGGTGAAGACCATGGGCCGTTCCACCATCCCATGGATGAGGAGGGAATACCGCTCCGGATCGATGAGGGGGACTCCCCCGTGGTGCCGCTCGAAGTGGAGATCCGATGGCGTGACGGTCCCGTGGAGCTCCTGGAGGGGAGTCCGGGAGGAAGTGAGCTGGGGATGGAGGAGGCGGACAGGCTGCTCGAAGGGGGAACGGCCTCCCACCAGGCTCGCCGGGGGGCCCTGCACGCGGGTGGGGTCCGGGGGGACCGCCACGTCCTGGCCCGGGGGAGCCCCGGACGCTTCCGGCACCTCCCCGGCCAGGGATGGAGTGACCCCGGTCACTCCCTTCAGGACGCCCGCCCCCAGGGCGCCCGCCGCCCCGGCCACGAAGGTGCGACGATCCATGGACGGCGGCTCCGGCATCCTCCCCTCCGGCTGAGGTTCCTCACTCCACCGCGCGCGGGGGGGCCCCGGGCACGATCCCGGCCCATCATGCCCCGGGTCGGTCGGGCCCGCAAGATGGGCCCCCCTCGCCCCCTCAGTCGTCGGTGACGCACCCCCGGGAGGCGGAGGACACCGTGCGCACGTAGCGGCGGAGGGTACCCCTCTCCGACTTCAGGGCCGGTTCCTTCCACGCCGCGCGCCGTCGCAAGGCTTCCTCCGGGGAGACCTCCCACTCGATCCGGTTGGACTCCGCGTCGATCCGGATGGGGTCCCCGTCCCGGACCAGGGCGATGGGACCGCCGGACTGGGCCTCGGGGCTCACGTGCCCCACCACGAAGCCGTGGCTTCCCCCGGAGAACCGGCCGTCGGTGACCAGCGCCACCCGCCCCCCGAGCCCCAGCCCCACCAGGGATGCGGTGAGGGTGAGCATCTCGGGCATCCCCGGTCCACCCCGGGGACCCTCGTACCGGATCACCAGGACCTCGCCCCCGGTGACGGCACCGGCCTCCAGGGCCGCCAGAGCCGCCTCCTCGGAGTCGAACACCCGGGCGGGGCCGGAGAAGTGGGTCCCTTCCTTTCCGGTGATCTTGGCCACCGCGCCCTCCGGGGCCAAGGACCCCCGGAGGATCTGGAGGTGGCCGGTGGTCCTCAGGGGCCGGTCCAGCGGACGCACCACCTCCTGACCCGGGGCGAGCCCCGGGAGGTCCCCCAGGTTCTCCTCCACTGTCCCCCCGGTCACGGTGAGGCAGGATCCGTCCAGGAGCCCCCCCTCCAGGAGGAGCTTCATCACCGCGGGCACCCCTCCCACCCGGTGGAGGTCCTCCATGACGTAGCGTCCGCTGGGCTTGAGGTCGGCCAGGAGGGGCGTCCGGTCGCTCACCGCCTGGAAGTCCTCCAGGGTGAGTTTCACCCCCACCGAGTGGGCCACGGCCAGGAGGTGGAGGACGGCGTTGGTGGATCCCCCCAGCGTCGTCACCAGGACCATGGCATTCTCGAACGCGGCCCGGGTCATGATGGCCCGGGGGCGGAGATCCTCCTCCAGGAGGCCCCGGAGGCGGGCCCCCGCCCGGCGGCACTCCTCCTCCTTCGCCGGATCGGTGGCGGGGGTGCAGGCGCTGTAGGGA
>JBJHCB010000102.1:0-8118 GCA_050485805.1 Gemmatimonadota bacterium
CTCCTGGAGGGCGCCGAGGACGCCCTCGTCCTGGGGAGCGGGATGGCGGCCACCTCCCTCACCCTCCTGGCCCTGACCCGCCAGGGGGACCACATCGTCTCCTCGGGGGAGCTCTATGGCGCCACCCGGCTCCTCATGGAACGGGAGCTTCCGCGCCGGGGCGTGGAGGTGACCTTCGTGGACCCCGAGGACGCCCGGTCCTGGCGACGGGAGTTCCGGCCCCACACCCGGGCCGTGTACCTGGAGACCCCCACCAACCCCACCCTCCGGGTCCGGGATCTCCGCCCGGTGGCCGGGGCAGCCAGGGAACGGGGGATCCCTCTGGTGGTGGACGCTACCTTTGCCACCCCGGTCCTCTTCCGTCCCCTGGAATGGGGGGCGAACATCGTGGTCCACTCCGCCACGAAGTACCTGGGAGGGCACTCGGATCTCTCGGCGGGCGTGGTGGTGGGGGACAGCGGGTTCGTGGACGAGGTCCGACGGATGCTCCAGATGTACGGACCCACCCTGGACCCGCAGGCCGCCTGGCTCCTGGACCGGGGTCTCCGGACCCTGGGGGTCCGGATGGCGGCCCATGGGGCCAACGCGTCGGCGCTGGCGGAGTGGCTGGCGGGCCAGGAGGGGGTGGAGCGCGTGCTCCACCTCTCCCGTCAGGACCACCCGGACCGGGCCCTGGTCCATGAGCTCCTGGATGGCCCGGGGGGGATCGTGGCCATGGTCCTGGCCGGCGGGGACGCGGCGGCCGACGCCTTCTGTCGTGCCCTCCGACTGGCGGCGGTGGCTCCCAGCCTGGGGGGGGTGGAGACGCTGGTTTCCCTCCCCCGACTCACCTCCCACCGGTCCCTGTCCCCGGACCTTCTCCGGGCCCTGGGGATCCAGGAGGGCTTTGTCCGGATCTCGGTGGGGCTCGAGGGGGTAGCGGACCTGGAGGAAGACTTGGCTCGGGGGCTCGCCGCAGCAGCGGGCGTGGCCCGGGGTCGAGGCCGTTGACCTTGCTCCGGGCCCTCCGGTAGGTTCGAGATCGGTCCCGGGCGACCCCCGCCCATGGGGCCCATGCGCACCGGGGGCGCGCCCCCCTGGAAGGAATCGGATCCATGTCCAAGGAAGAGAGGATCCAGGAGGTCCTGGAACAGATCCGCCCCGCTCTCCACGCCGACGGCGGCGATGTGGAGTTCCTGGGCTATGACGAGTCGGAGGGCATCGTGCACCTCCGTCTCATGGGGGCCTGCGAATCCTGTCCCATCTCCATGCTCACCCTGAAGGAAGGGATCGAGAAGCGGATCCGGAACTCCCTGCCCGAGGTCAACGAGGTGCTGGCCGTCTGAGCGACCGTCGGGCGCACCTCCCGGACGGCCCGTCCTCGGGTGCCGGGGCCCGCGGCTCTCCCGGGGCGCGGGCCCCGGCCATTTCCCCCCCCGATCCCCACATCAGGAATCGTTGTCCACCATGAGCACCGAGGCCCTGAAGCGTTCCGTGATGCACGCCCTCTCCGGCGTCGTACACCCCCACTCCGGCGAGGACCTGGTCTCCAGTGGCCATGTCCAGAACCTGGAGGTGGGAGAGGGAGGGGAGATCCGCTTCTCCTTTGCCCTGCGTCCCCGGGATCCCGGCGCGCTGGTGAAGGAGGTCCGGACGGTGGCGGAGGGAGTGGAAGGCGTGACCTCGGTGAAGGTGAACGTCCAGCTCCCCCAGGCGGGCACGAACGGACCGACCGTCGCCCCCGGCGCCGCCCCCCCGGCGTCGCCCGCTGCTCCGCCGGCAGGCCGGGGAGGGCTTCAGCCGGGTTCGGTTCCGGCGCCCACCCCCCGGCCCGGGATCCTGGCGGAGACGGACCACGTCATTGCCGTCAGCTCCGGGAAGGGAGGGGTGGGGAAGTCCATGGTGGCGTCCAACCTGGCGGCCGCACTGGCCAGGGAGGGACTCCGGGTGGGGCTCCTGGACGCCGACATCTACGGCCCCAACATCCCCCGCATGTTCGGCGAGACCCGGCGCCCCCGGGTCAAGGGGGAGAAGGGGAAGGAGATGATCGAGCCCCTGGAGGCCCACGGGGTCCGACTCATGAGCCTGGGCTTCCTCCTGGAGGAGGAGCAGCCGGCCATCATGCGGGGCCCCCTCATTGCGGGGATCCTGAAGCAGTTCCTGGAGCAGGTGGACTGGGGGCCACTGGACGTCATGGTGGTGGACATGCCCCCGGGAACCGGCGATGCCCAGCTCTCCCTGGTCCAGACCATCGACCTGGACGGGGCCGTCATGGTCACCACCTCCCAGGCCGTCTCCACCGGGGACGTGAGGAGAGGTGTCAAGATGTTCGAGCGGGTGAACACCCCCGTCCTGGGGATCGTGGAGAACATGTCGGGGGAGATCTTCGGAAGCGGGGGCGGGGAGCGGCTGGCCAGGGAGATGGGACTGGACTTCCTGGGGCGGGTCCCCCTCGACCCTGCCGTTCGCCGGGCCGGCGACGCCGGGACCCCCACGGTGCTGGATGCTCCCGAATCGCCGGCCGGAGCGGCCCTGGCCGAGGTGGCGTCCCGGGTCTTCATGGCCGTACGGAACCCGGGGTCGGTGGGATGAGGACGCCCTTCCTCCCGCGCCCCACGCGGGACGACCTCTTCACGAGCCCCCTCCATGCCATCGTCCGGGATTTCCCGGAGACGCTCCAGGAGTTCCAGGCCCACGGGATCTCCATGGAGGAGTTCGGGGATCGATCCCTCCAGGAGTTCGAGGATCCCGGCCCCCTGCTGGACGACCTGGAGGCCTCCACGGCGTGGAGGCCCAACGTCATCCAGGCCTGAGCCCGGGTTCACCCGCGCCGACTGGGCCTATTTGCCGCTTTCCAGCCACTCGCGGTCGCCGGGGGTCAACTCGTCCCGGCCCTTCCGCCGGTCCAGGAGCTTCAGGACCACCCATCCCACCAGGAGGATGGGGGCCACCTTGAAGAGGAGGACCGAGGCCAGCCCGAAGGCCAGGGAGAACACGGTCCCCACGATGGAGAGGACGACCCCCACCACGAGCAGGGTGAGGAGACCCACGGCGAAGAAGGTGAGAAGGGTCCCGATCATGGTGGACTCCCGTTGGGTACGGCCCCGGCCAGGGGGCTCGATCGATCGTTGAAACGCTTCCGGGGGGCGTCCCGGTGCCGGTCCATCCCCCCACTCTGCAGTACGGGACCCACGCCGGAAAGATTCACCGCGACGGAAGGATGGAAATGCTTCCGAAGGCGCTCTCCACGTGGATCTCCACCTGCACGGACGCCCGGTCCCAGTTGGCGGAGACGTAGTCGCTCCCCCGCCGGTCCAGACCCGGCGCATTCACCGAGGTGAGGAAGGTGGACCGGGTCATCCGGACGCCCACCTCCTCCGGCACCCGGATCTCCAGGGCACCGAGCCCCATCTTCGCCCGGACCCGTGTCCGGTCCCGCTCCAGGCCCGTCAGGTCCAGGGAGACGTCGCCCACCCCCGCCTCCACCTCGATCTCCCGGGCGTTCAGCCGGCCGAGCCCGGTGGCGGAGAAGGCCGCCGCGCCCACCTTGAAGTGGGCCCGGTCCAGCGTTCCCAGGTTCCGCTCCGAGACCCGGATCCGCGTCTCCGAGGCTCCGGTGGAGAGATCCAGCGCCTCCAGTCGGAGGCCCCCCAACTCCATGTCGGCCCGGACCGCTCCGAACTCCAGGTGGAGCCGGAGGGGAACGTCACGGCCCAGGCGGAGCGTCAGCTCGCCCTCCTGCTCCCCCCGGCGGAACGAGGTGCGGCGGCCCGACCCGTCCACGCCGACCCGGAGCACGCCATCCCGGAACTGGTGGACCGGGGCGAAGGACTCCTCGTCGAACCGGAGTCGGGCCCGGTAGAGGATCCCCGGATCCGCCGGAAGGACGTTGAAGGTCCCCATCCCGTACTCCACGTTCACCTGCAGGGCTTCCTCTCCCCGGAGCTGGCGCTCGAACTGGGTGGTGGACCAGCTCTGTGCGGCGGAAGGGGAGGGGAGGGCCGTCCCCGCCCCCAGGACGAGGAGCGCCGCCCAGGTCGCAGCCCCGGCGTTCACGGGGGCGTCTCCCTTCCAGGCCCAGCTCCCTGGTCTCCGGCGTCCCCGTCGGTCTCGGCCTCGGGGGTGGCCGGCGGCTCCGGCTCCCGGGCGGGATCGGCCGGTGCCGGGGGACGCGCCTGCCCACCGGGGCCGCTGTCCCCCGCCTCGCCGCTCCAGGGCTCCCGGGTCCAGGGGTCCTCCCCCGAGGGGGAACCCCCTCCTCCGGCCGGTCCTCCAGGCGTGCCCTGGGACCAGGGTCCGGTGGGCCCGGGGCCGAAGGGTCCCCGGGGTCCCGACGGACCGGGGCCGGGAGAGAAGGGATCGGGCTCAGGGCCGAAGGGATCGTCCCCCTCATCCCCGCTCCACCCGATCCCGGCGAACCGGCGATCCCGGCCTGCCCGCGAGAGGATCACCGCGCCCAGTCCCACCACCACGGCCGCCATGCTCAGCACCACGCCCATCGCGGTGAGGAGGCCGGGGACGACCCCCAGGACCGGTCCCCCCATCTTGAAGAGGTGGGCCAGGGCGAAGGCCACCAGGAGGAGGGCGACCCCGGTTCCGATCTGGGCGGCGGGCCGGGAGGTGTCGAGTCCCTCCAGCCCCTGGAAGGAGCGCCGGGAGACCCACCGCCCCAGGTTCCACCCCACCGCCAGGTAGCCCATCCCCATGGCCAGGGCCACCGCCAGGGGGAACGCGGGGAGCCAGAGGAGCATCACCGGGATCCCGATGATGGTCACCGCCAGCACCACGATCCCCAGGATCCAGGTGGGAAAGGCCAGGACCAGCCCCGCCAGCCCCACCAGGGCGGCTCGCCCCGTGGACTCGTGTGCCGTCCGCGCCACGGTCTCGAAGTGCCGGGGGAAGAAGTACAGGACCGCGAGCCCCACGGCCGTGATGAGGACGAAGGAGAGAGCGGTCTGGAAGAGCCCCGCGATCCCGGAGAGGATGTTCCGAAAGGCGCCCCGGGAGGCGTCCCGCGCGGCCCGGGGCGTGGCCCGGGGCTGCAGCTCCGCCCGGAGGGCGTCCCGCAGGCTGTCCCTCAGGTCCCGCTCCAGCTCGGCCCGGAGCTGGGCCTCCGTCCGCGCCGCCCGTGCCGTCAGCTCCCGGATCTCTCCCCGGACCGCGGCCCGATCGCCCAGGATCCGGACATCCAGCCAATGGAGGTCGCCGTCCACCCGGGCGTCCTCTCCCAGTTGCACTTCCCCGTCCACCACCAGGACATCCCCCCGCACCCGTCCGTCCAGGAGGAGGTTGCCGTCCACCACGAGGATGGACCCCTCCACCTCCTCACCGGCCTCCACCCGCACCGTCTCGCCCACATGGACCCGGATCCCGTCCCCCGCCGCCTGCCTCACCATGTCCGTGAGCGCCTGGAGGCGCTCGGGGCGCAGGACCATCCGCTGGAGGAGGTTCCGCTCCGCCTCGGGGGAGAGGGCCGGGAGCCCCGGGGTCTCGGGGGCGCCGGCGGCCGAGGCGAAGCGGGTCGCGATCCGGTCGGCCAGGGCCTCGGACACCCGGACCTCCTCTCCCGAAAGCCCTGCGGGCGGGCTCCAGCCCTGGAGAAGCGCCGCCACGCCGCCGTTGTCGGCCGCCACGGCCTGTCCCAGCAGCCCCCGCCATGACCGCTCCAGGGCGTCTCCGGGGGAATAGCGGCCGACTTCCTCCCCGTCCATCAGGACACGACCGTCCCGGAAGACCACGGTGAGGCTGCCTCCGTCGGCGAACTCCAGGTCGATGCCCGCCTCCTGGCTGGAGACGGTGACCTGGTTGAAGACCACGTCCCGGTCCTGGGCTGCCGCCCCGAGGGGGAGCAGGAGAAGGACCAGTAGGGTCGGGGCGAGGGAGCGGACTCCCTTATGAAGAGGCCTTGGCATGGCTTTCCCTGGAGAACGAGGGTGCGATCACGTGCCGATAGAGAACCCACACGGAGCCCAGGACCGAGGCCCAGAGGGCCCCGAGTCCGAAGGCCGCCGCCGCCGGCGCCTGGAGAAGGGCGGCCACCACCTCCCACGCCTGGAGCACCACCGGGCTGCCGCCCAGGAACTCCACGGCCCGGGACCATCCGGCGCCCATGGCCCCGGCCATCTGCCACCGGGCGAAGGTGAGGAGCCCACCGAAGGTCAGGAGAGGGTGGACCAGCACCGCCGCCACCACCGCCACCATGGCCGCAGCGGGAGCCGCCACCAGGCCCCCCGCCATGGCCCATCCCTTCCGGGTGCGGGGAATGGCCCGGCTCGCCGCTCCGGCGAGGCGGGAGCCCCACGACTCCTCGGGCGTCTGGTAGGCCCGGGCGATGGCCGCCACCGGGACCCGGGCCATCACGGCGTCGGCAAACCCGGAGGCGGGGGCATGGTGGGGGAGAGCCTGGAGCCCCTGGAAGACGGGAGCCCAGGCCTCCACCTCGTCCCGGCAGTCGTCGCACGCCGCCAGATGGGTGTCCACCCGGACCCGGACCCGGGCCGCCAGGCGGTGGTCCAGGTAGTCATGGATCCCGTCCGTGCTCAGGTGCCGGACTCCGCCCACGGCCTTCCGGCCCGGGGCCAGGGCCCGGATCCGGTCGCCCATCCGCTGGGCGAGGGAGGGGCGGAGCTCCACCTGCGCAAGGACCCGCTCCGCAAACCCCGGGGTGGGTCCCAGGTCCGGGAGCTCCTCCAACCCGGAGAAGAGGAGTTGCCATCCCTCCAGCTCGCCACGGCACCGCCCACACCCCGCAAGGTGGGCCTGGGCGGCCTCCATGCGTGCGGCGTCCAGCTCTCCCTCGGCCATGGCCTGCAGGAGCTCGCTGCTCAGGTGGTGGGGTTCGTGCGTGTTCACCGGAGTGTCCTCGTGCGTGGTGAAAGGGTTCCAGACCTCCCTACGGATGTTCCGACCCGGGGGTTTCGTGCCCCTCTCCCCAGGGGGTGGAGGGGGATCACGTGGCCACCTCCGCCAGGAGCTGCTTCAGCTCGGTCCGTCCCCGGTGGATGAAGGTCTTCACGGTCCCCAGCGGCACATCCATGATCTCCGCCACCTCTTCGTAGGAGTGTCCCTCCACGTGTCGGAGGAGTACGGCCGTGCGGTACTCGGGTCGGAGGTGGCCGATGGCCTCTTCGATGCGGACCCCCAGCTCCCGGTTTTCCGTGTATTGATCCGGAGTCTCTCCCCGATCCTCGATGGTGATCCGGCTCTCTTCCGCCTCCTCGTCGCTGCGGGCGTGGGGGGAGCCGTGGATGGACACCGTGTCCAGCTGGCGCTTCCGCAGGTGGTCGATGGTGAGGTTGTTGGCGATCTTGAAGAGCCAACTGGAGAACTTGTACCGGGGGTCGTAGCTCCCCAGGGCATGGAAGGCCTTCACGAAGGCCTCCTGCGCCAGGTCCTCCGCCAGGGTACGGTCCCGTACCATGCGGAAGACCAACGAGAAGACGGGCTTCTCGTAGCGGGCCAGGATCTCGCGATAGGCCGGCTCCCGGCCCTTGCAGGCCAGGACCACCACTTCGCGATCGTCGAGTGCGGCGTAGTCCACCGGGATCCGGATTCCCGTCAGGTGTGGGGAGGCGCTTCCGCCCACCCCTACGAGAGGGCGGGAGCGAGGGTTTCAGTTCGGGGACGCCGGGAACCCCGGAGGGCGGCAGGGGTCCCACAGCCCCGCTTCGGGAACCCCGCTTCGGGCGCCGCCCGGGCGCCGCCCGGGCTCCTGCCCTGGGCGCGGCCCCGGGATCCCGCCCCTGGCCGTCCCGGGGAGGCGTGAGCAGGTCCCCCATTCCCGGGGGTGCGGGCCCGGGGGTGCGGTAGGGATGCCCCGACCCCGAACCATTCTACCCCGAATCCCAAGCCATGGCGACCACACCCACGGCCCGGCCCGAGCAGGGCGAGGCCCGGGAGCACCAGGTCCGGACGATCTTCTCGGAGATCGCCCCCCGGTACGACCTCCTGAACCACATCCTGAGCCTGAACATCGATCGGCGGTGGCGGCGGAAGGCCGTGGACCGGCTCCAGGCGGGAGAGGGCGCCGACGTCCGGATCCTGGATGCCTGCGCCGGGACCTACGACCTGAGCCTGGAGCTCACCCGGCGTGCCGG
Source organism: Gemmatimonadota bacterium (assembly GCA_050485805.1). GTDB lineage: Bacteria > Gemmatimonadota > Gemmatimonadetes > Longimicrobiales > Gaopeijiaceae > T3Sed10-66. The sequence continues at coordinate 8,076 of JBJHCB010000102.1, forward strand.
CTTCCGGGGGCGGGTGATGGCCTCGGACTTCGCCCGGCCCATG
>JBJHCB010000103.1:0-8100 GCA_050485805.1 Gemmatimonadota bacterium
CCGCGATCCTCCAGGATCCCCACGCGCCTTGCATCGGTCCCGGCCGGGTGGAGGCTCCCGGCCTGGGACCCTCCGTCCCGGGTCCGGACGGCGAGCTGGAAACCACCGGATGCCAGGGCAGGGTGCCCCAGTTCGATGGTGAGCTCATAGTCCGCTCCCGCCTCGTAGCGCTCGGGGAAACCGGAGACGGTGAGGGAGCCCACTCCGTCGTTTTCGGCCCCGTCCCAGTGGCAGGTGAGGCAGGACTCCTCCCCGAACCCACCGGTGACGCGGGCGGGGGGGCCATCGGGGAAGAGCGCCGGAGCCGGGGCTCCCGCGGGACCGGCCGTGGGACCGAGGAGGAGGGGGTGGGGGGACTCCCCTCCGCTCCTGGCCATTCCTGCCGCCCCCGAGGCCGCCAGCGCCAGGGTGCCGCACAGGAGGGCCAGGGCAGGGGGGAGTCCCCGCGCCATCACGAGATGGGCCTGCGGGTGAGGACCCGTCCGACGTAGTTGGCGTCCGTCCCGAACCACATGGCCCCCCGCTCGGCGTCGAAGAACATGTGGCGGATGTTGTGGCTCACCTCGTGGTCGGCGATGAACTGCTCCGTCCGCGTGTCGAAGGCGGTGAGGCGCTTCTCCGGACCCGTCTGGGTCACCCAGAGCACCCCCTGGTCGTCCTTGGTGATGGCGTAGGGGCGGGAGTCGGCTCCACCGGGCATGTCGTACTCGGTGATGGCACCGGTCTCGATGTGGATCCGGCCGAGCTTCCCGTGGGGCTCGTCCACGTACCAGGCGTACCCGTCACCGGTGATCTCCAGCCGGCGGGAGCGGGACTCGGGGATGGCCTTCTTGAACCGGGTGATCTCCAGGGACTCCGGGTGGATCCGAACCAGCTCGTCCGCCCCGAAAAGGGACACCCAGGGGTGTCCGTCCTCGTCCAGCACGATTCCGTAGGGTCGCGCCCGATCGTTCTCGTGGGGGGTCAGGAGGCGAACGTCGCCCGACGACATGTCCAGGTGCCCGACCCGGTTCGACTGCTGGGAGGTGAACCAGATCCCGCCTTCCCCGTCGAAGACCATGGTGTGGGGATCCTGGGCCTCCCCCGTGGGGAACACGGTGAGCTCACCGGTCTCGGGGTGGACCCGGGCGATGGTCCCGTTTCGGTTCCCGGCATACCACCCGTACCCGTCCTCGTCCACGATGACCGTGTGGGGGTTGGCGCCGTCCTCGATCTCGTACTGTCGGAAGTCCCCACTGGCCGGGTCGAACCAGGCCACGTAGTTCCCGGCCTGTCCCACGAACCAGACCGACCCGTCGGGGGAGACCGCTGGGTCCCGGGTCCGCCCTCCGAACTCCACCTCCCATTCCCGGAGCTCCTCGCCTCCCCCCGGGGGGGCCTGGGCGGAGAGGGGTTCCACGGTGGGAGGGAGGGCGAGGGCCGAAAGGGCGAGGGTGGTGAGTGCGGCGTTCAGGCGCATGGGAAGCCTCCTGGCGGGGACGGGATCTCGGGCGGCCCCCCGGATGGGGGCGCAGCCGGGCCATGACGTGGTCCGGGAACGTGTCCAGTCAGGTTCCTACTACCCAATCCCCCGCAGGATCCCTTTCTCCGCCGGCAGGATTCCACCCCCCTTGCCCGCACCCGGCCCCCACCGGATCTTCCCCCCGCTCCCCCGACCAGGCTCCGCACCGACCCACTCCACGCGAGACCAGCGACCTCCATGCCCTGTGCACACCTCCTGACCCCGGTTGGAGCCGCGGCCCCGGATGTCTCCGCCCCCGGTTTCCGGGGCGGCCTTCCCCTTCTCCTGGTCCTGGCGATGTCGGGGCTCGTTGGAGTTCCCCTTCCCGCCCTCTCCCAGGGGGTACCAGGCACGCCCCCCCAGCTCGGGGAGTCCCCCGCAGTCCAGGACATTCCGGATAGCCGGAGCCTCTTCCTCCGGGCGAGCCGGACGCCCACTCCACCGGTGATCGACGGGATCCTGGAGGAGGGGGAGTGGGAGGGAGCGGAGGTGGCCTCGGGGTTCCGGCAGGTGGAGCCGGAGGAGGCGGAGCCGGCCCGGGAGGGGACGGAGGTCCGGATCCTCTACGACGACGACAACCTCTACATCGGGGCCCGGATGTGGGACACGGATCCCGCCTCCATCCGGCGACAGCTCACCCGGAGGAGCGAGGAGGGGGACGCCTACGACTACGTCGAGGTCTCCCTGGACCCCAACGGGGGTGGGAGGACGGGGTACACGTTCCGGGTGACGGCGGCCGGTGTTCAGGTGGACCGCTTCCACTTCGACGACACCGATTCCGACGTCGCCTGGGAGGCCGTCTGGGAGTCGGCCGTCCGCCTGGATCCCGATGGCTGGACGGCGGAGCTCCGGATCCCCCTTTCCCAGATCCGATTCCGCCCCGCTGCCGGCTCCCAGGTCTGGGGGCTCCAGTTCTCCAGGCGGAAGGTCTCCACCAACGAGCGCTCGGTCTGGGCCTATGTCCCGCCGGGGGTCCACGGGGTGGTCTCCCGGTGGGGGAGGCTGGAGGGGATCGAACTCTCCCATCGCCCCCGCTCCCTGGAGGTCGCTCCCTTCGTGGCGGCGAACGTGGAGTTGGGGCCGGCGGAGGCGGGCAACCCCTTCTTCGATGGCCGGGCGAGCTCGGCCCGGGCGGGGTTGGACCTGCGATACGGCCTCGGCTCCACCTTCGTCCTGGACGCCACCCTCCTTCCGGATTTCGGTCAGGTGGAGGTGGATCCCCGGGTGGTGAACCTCACCGCCTTCGAGACCTTCTTCCCGGAACGGCGCCCTTTCTTCAGCCGGGATGACCGGCTCTTCCGGTTCGGCCTCTCCGGCGGACCGAACAACCTCTTCTACTCAAGACGCATCGGGAGGAGCCCCCAGGGGAGGCCCCCTCCAGGGGCGGCGTTTGCGGACGCCCCCTCCGAGACCGCCATCCTGGGAGCCGCGAAGGTGACCGGCCGGACCGACGGGGGGCTCACGGTGGGTGTCCTCGGGGCCCTGGCCAACCGGGAGCGGGGGACCATCTACCGGCCGGACGAGGATCGCTTCGAGCGCTTCGAGGCCGAGCCCCAGACCCGCTATGGCACCGTCCGCCTCCAGCAGGAGCTCCGGGAAGGGGAATCGGTGGTGGGGATGATCGTCACCAGCATGCACCGGGAGCTCCCCGGGGACGGCTCCCTGGACATCCTTCCGGGCTCCGCCTACTCCGCCGGGGTGGACTTCGAGCACAACTGGCACGACCGGACCTGGGCCGTCTGGGGGTTCCTGGCCGGAAGCCGGATCCAGGGGGAGCCGGCTGCCCTGGAGCGGATCCAGCGGGCCCCGAACCACTACCATCAGCGTCCGGACCAGGACTTCCTCACCCTGGACCCCACCCGGACCTCCATGGCAGGGGCGGAATGGCGCCTCCAGTTCGAGCGCCGGGGAGGGCGGAACTGGACCGGGGCGCTGTGGGCGGCGCAGCGGACCCCGGGCTTCGAGGTGAACGACCTGGGCTTCTCCACGGCGCCGGAGCGCCTGGACGGAGGGGCCCGGATCTCGTACCGGCAGCCCACGCCAGGGCGCTACATCCGGAACTGGAACGCCAGCGTCTCCACCTTCCACAACTGGCGCCACTCGGCCCTGGACGACATCCTCTCGGCGTCGACCTGGGGAGAGGCCCACAAGTCGGGGCGGGTGGGCCTCAACTCCGGCTTCACCCTCATGAACTGGTGGGGAGGGGGGCTGGGGATCGGGTGGAATCCCCAGGTCCGGAGCGAGAACCAGACCCGGGGAGGTCCCCTCATGGTGCGGCCGGGGGCCGTGGAGCTCACCGCCCAGGCCAACTCGGACCGGCGCCGGCCCTGGGTGTGGCAGGGCTCCCTCTCCGTCCAGGAGGGTCAGTTCGGGAGTTGGAGCCGGGCGGTGTCCATGGGGATCGAGGCCCGACCGGCCAGCGGGCTCCTCCTGAGCCTGGATCCCAACTGGCAGCGGAGCCGGGAGGTGGACCAGTACGTGGCCACCTTCGAGGACCCGGGCTTCACCGACACCTTCGGCCGTCGCTACCTGGTGGCGGAGCTGGAGCGGAGCCAGTTCAGCCTGGACACCCGCCTCAATGTGATCCTCTCGCCCACCCTCTCCTTCCAGATGTTCGCACAGCCCCTCCTCTCGGCGGCGGAGTTCGTCACCTACAAGGAGCTCCAGGAGCCGGGAACCTTCCGCTTCCGCAGCTACGCCGAAGGGACCGCGGCGGAGGAGGCGGGGGGCGTCCGATGCCTCTCCGGCGACCTCTGCCGGAGCGGGGGCCGGATCCACATCGACTGGACGGGGGACGGGCAGTCCGACGGATCGTTCCCGGAGCAGAACTTCAATCTCCGGTCCCTCCGGGGGAGCGCGGTGCTTCGCTGGGAGTATCGTCCGGGCTCCCAGATCTACCTGGTCTGGCAGCAGAACCGCCAGGAACGGCTCCCCGTGGGCGACTTCGACTTCTCCCGGGACCTGAGGGGGCTGCGGGCCGCGCCCATGGAGAACGTCTTCGTCATCAAGGCCAGCCGCTGGCTGGCGCTCTGAGCGGCCGGGAGGGGAGGAGTTCGGCCCGGGGTTTGCCCCGAGCGCCCCGAGAGGCCTAACCTGACGGACCCTCGCCGGGGCTGCCGTGGGCCATGGATCCGGCGTGGGGCGCCGCCGAACCGACGGAGCCCCTTTCGTCAGGACCCCGGGTTTCCGGCGGAGCCGGCCCGTCGACCCGTCCCGAGAGCCGGCTTGCCCCTTCCCCAGGACCCACTCCCATGTCCCCTCCCACCTCAGGCCTCGCCGGAGCGCTGGTCGCCCTGACCCTCCTCGCCCCTGGGAACGGCCTCCACGCCCAGGTTCCCCTCTCCCCCGAACACGAACGCATCGACTTCCTGGTGGGGGAGTGGCAGACGGTCAGCGAGTTCCCCGACGGCCAGGAGGGACGGGGGACGCTGAGCTACCGATGGGTCCACGGGGGGCGGTGGATGAGGGTGGAATTCTCCGGAGAGCCTCCGGGGGAGGGGAGGTGGGAGGCCCACGCCATGCAGCGCTGGGACGAGGAGGAGGGGGTCTACCGGGCCTGGGTCTTCCCGGAGGACGGCCCGCCCCTCCTCTACCTGGGTACCTCGGAGGCGCCGGGACACTTCCGGGTCGAGTACACCCCCGACGCGGGATCCGCCACGGGGATCGACTACTGGCGCCAGGAGGACGGCTCGGTCCACCAGGAGAACTGGGTCCTGGAGGACGGGGAGCGACGGGTGACCCTCCGCACCCGCTACCGCTCCACCGTTCCCCCTCCTCCGGCGCGGACCGGTGAGGCCCTTCCCCGGGGAACCTCGGCGGCGGAAGCCGACACCCCGGAACGGACCGAGGTGCTGGAGGTCCTGGACCACCTCTTCCAGGGGATGCGGGCCCGGGACGCCGCCATGCTGGAGGGGCTCTTCCACCCGGATGCCCGGATGCTGGTGGCCCCCTCGGGCGATGTGGGTCCGGAGGCGGTTCCGATCCGGACCGTGGACGCGTTCATCGACCTCATCGGGGCCGGGGGTGAGCCCATCCACGAACCCTATTTCCGGCCGGAGGTCCGCATCGACGGACACCTGGCCCACGTCTGGACCTTCTACCACCTGTATCGGGGAGAGGAGTTCAGTCACTGCGGACACGATTCCTTCCAACTCGTCCGGACCCCCGAGGGGTGGAAGATCGCGTTCCTCGCCTACACGGTGAGGGGCGAGGGCTGCTGACGGGCGCGGCACCCTGCAGGGGTGCCCCCTCCGGAGCCCCGTGCCTTGGCGGCGCTCACCTCCCTGTCCCGCTCGGGTCATGGGGAGGCCCATCCTCGGCGGTCGGGGCCTCGGGCCCGGGCGGGTGCGTTCCGCTGTCGGGGAGCGTCTCGGGCATGCGGGCCAGGACCAGGAGCCCGGAAAGGAGGGCGAGCCCCCCTCCCACCACGATGGCCGGGCCGATCCCCAGCCTGTCGGCCAGGACGCCTGCCACGATGGCCCCGAAGGCGTAGCCCGAATCCCGCCACAGCCGGTAGACCCCCACCGCGGAGCCGCGCCAGGCAGGGTGGGCCACATCGGCCACCGCCGCCAGGAGGGTGGGATAGACCAGGGCCGTCCCGGCGCCCAGGAGGGCGCTGGCCACGAACCAGACCTCGAAGGTGCTTCCGGCCGCCACCAGCCAGAGGGCACCCGCCTGCAGGAACATCCCCGCGGCGATGAGGGGCCTGCGCCCCCATCGGTCGGAGAGCCCTCCCGTCCAGAGCTGGAGGAGGCCCCACATGGCCGGGTAGATGAAGGTGAGGATCCCGATCCGGGCCACTGGCAACCCTCCGCCGGCGAAGAAGAGGGGGAAGAGGCCCCAGGCCAGCCCGTCCTTGAAGTTGGTCACGAGTCCGGCCTGGCTGGAGGCGAAGAGGGCCGGGTGCCGCCAACTCGCCAGGGCCAGGATCTCCCGTCCGCTCAGGGTGCCCCCCAGGGTCGGGTCACCGGAGGTGGAGCCATGGTGGCGAGCCTCCAGGGCCACATGATCGGAGGTGTCCCGGACGAAAAGGACGCTGAGCCCCAGACCCAGGGCCACGAACGCTACGCCCAGGTAGAAAGGCTCCGGCCGGAGCCCGAAGGCCTCGGCCACGTAGCCGGTTCCCAGCGCCGCAAGGGCCACGGCCAGGTATCCGGCGAACTCGTTCAGGCCCATGGCGAGTCCCCGGGCCCTCGGTCCCACCAGGTCGATCTTCATGATGACGGTGGTGGACCAGGCGAGCCCCTGGTTCACCCCCAGGAGCACGTTGGCGAACACGATCCAGGACCACGACGGCGCCCACATGAGGAGGAAGGGGACGGGAATGCCGAAGACCCAGCCCGCCAGAAGCACCCTCCTCCGTCCGAAGCGGTCCCCCAGCCGGCCGGCGAAGAAGTTCGTGCCGGCCTTCACGAACCCGAAGGTGACGATGAAGGAGAGGATGGCCCCCCGGGCCACGATCCCGAACTCCTCCTCGGCCAGGAGGGGAAGGACCGTGCGCTCCAGCCCCACCATGGCGCCCACGAAGGCGTTCACCAGGACCAGGAGCCAGAACTGGCGCCAGTTCTCCCGGAGGCCCAGGCGGACTCCCCCGCCCTCGGGATGGGGGGTGGGGTCACCCACGTCCCCGTCCGTCGATCGCACCCCCCGCACCATGGCCGTCTCCTCCGGGATTCGTGTCTGGGGGTCCGGGGCGAGCCGTGCCACCGGTCTCCGGGAGAACCGTATTGGAATCGGGAAAGTCCGCTGGGACAAGTCAGTTCTGGAAGAGACTCACACCCGGGCGCCCGCCCAGCGCCCGCACGCCACCCCGCTCTGTGGGCATCCTGGTATTTCGCCGTCCCGCCGTCCCGCCGTCCCGCCATCCCGCCATCCCGCGATCCTCCGGCGGAACTGCGGCATGTCGGGGTGGCCTCAAGCCCCGTGGCGCTCTCCCGGATCCGCGTCTCAGTAGGGTCCTCTGAGGAAACCGCAGGTCCACGCTCCCTCGGTTCGTGGGTCGGTTCCCGGGTTTCTCCGGGACCATTGGGTTTGAACCAGATCCATGCCCTGCGCTACCGGGGCCGGTGATCCAGGGAGAGGGAACCCGGGCCGCTCGGCGCCAGCGCCAGGGTGGCAGCGAACGGCGGGGCACGAACTCGATGCCCTCCGGCCCGAAGCAGCCCGTTGGCAGGTGTGCCAGGAGGTGGGCGCCCAGCATGCCCAGGAACTGCCCGGGCGTGGCCGAGCGGGTGAGGAGGCCGGCGATCAGGGCCGGCCGCCAGGGGCCGAAGCCGCCCCATGGCGTGCTCGTCCTTCGGGCGCCCCCGGCCCTGGGCCCCGCCGGTCCATCAGACGTTTCCGCGGAAACGCGAGGTATCCTCCGGGATGCCCCGGCCATTCGGCACGCCTGGCACCGGGAGGGTAGGCCGTGCGGTACCCCTGACCCGCGATCACTCCAGCCCCTGGAGGATGGCCTCGTCCAGGATCCCGCGGATGGCCCGAGGCATGTCCTCGGCGCTCGCCCACCTGGCGCGCTGGGTGTCGCCATCGGGGTCTGCGCCCCGGGCGCGGTTCGCCTGGACCAGCGCCTGCACCAGATCCCCTTCCGCACCCCCGTC
>JBJHCB010000104.1:0-4087 GCA_050485805.1 Gemmatimonadota bacterium
CTCCTGGGCCGGACCGGGCAGGGCGATCCCCGCCATGACCCCCAGGATCATCCAGATCAGGATCCGGACCCCCAGGGAAAGGCGCCGATACCGCTGCCAGAGGCTTCCGCCCGGGTCGGGCTCCGGGGGCCGGTCGTCGTGGACGGGGATGGGATCCGCCCCCCCCTGGCGGGAACTCAAGGCCGGCTCACCACGTCCGCCGGCAGGAGCTCCAGCGCGCGCTGGATCAGGTCCCCGTGGTAGGTCCGGAAGTTCGCCGCGGTGAGGGGGATCTCCTCATCCACGGGTGCGGGATTGTACTGGAGGATCTCGCCGTTGGGGCGGATGGTGTGGCCCATGGAGTACATGTATCCCAGGATGGGCCGCCCATCGGAGGGAAAGCGGAGCACCTCCTCCGCCTGCCAGGTGTTGGAGTACCCCCCTGCGGACATCCCCAGGATGGGGGCCAGGCGGTTGTCCGCCACCTGGGCCGCGAACTGGTCCAGGTGGGACCCCCCCATGGGTCCCAGGAGCACCACCATCCCCCCGCGGAAGTGGATGGGGTCCGGATCGATGATGCCGTCGGCATGCCGGGGGAGGTGGGCGAGCTTGAAGGGGACGTCATTGGTGTAGCGCCGCCCCTCGGCGATGGCCGCCCGAACGTCCGTCTCGAGCCACTCCCGGAGCCACCCGCCGCCGTCCACCGTCTCGGAGGCGCTCCCGGGATCCCGCCGGAGCCGCTGGATGCGGTCCTCCACCCAGGCCTCCATGGCATCGCTCACCATGAGGTTCCCCGCCGTGCCCCGGAAGGGTCGCGGCTGGAGACGCTGGAGGGCGTACGCGCCCCGGGATCCGCCCCCGGAGCGGGTGGCGTCCACGATGACGCCCCGATCCAGCAGACCCTCCGCCTGGGCCTGGGCCATGAGGCGGTCCACCGCCTCCGGCAGATCCCCGTCGAAACGATGCCACTGGAGGAGGACCACCGCCGGACCATCCTCGGGGAGCCAGAGGTCGAAGGTCCCGGAGGACCACGCCCGGCGGAATCCCGGGTAGACCGGCTCCCAGTGCCCCGCCCACTCGATTCCCGAGGGCTCCACGTAGGGAAGGACCACCTCGTAGCGGGAACCGTCCCGTCTCCGCTCCAGTCCCAACCGGAGAGAGTCCCCATGGAAGCGACGGGGGAACTGGACGGACCGCTGGGGGATCCACGTCCCCAGCTCCCAGAGGAAGCCGGCGTGGGAGGAGACCCGGTGCCAGGGCGCCACCTGCCGGGCGAACTCCTCCACGGCCACCCCCCCCACGGACAGGACCCGGTCCCCGGGCTCCAGGGCGGGGTTCCCGTCTTCGCCGGAGCCGGGCCCGCTCACGGGGTGATCCGCCACGAAGAGGACGATCTCCCCCTCGGGGTCGCGCCACTCCGAAGCGCCGTAGTCGGGGCGGATCCGGACCGCGGCCCGGGGGACGTTGCTCCCCGCCACCGGTCCGTTGGCCAGGGACTCCTCGATCCCCAGGGTGTCCGGGAAGGGGAGCCCCCCCTCCACCGGGGGCAGCCGGAGGTGGCGGTCCCGCCGCAGGTTCGAGATGGCCGCCAGGGCGTAGTAGAGCTTCTCGGGAGTGTCGGCCGCCACCAGGGAGTCCCGCCAGGGAGCCATGGCCGCCTGGATGTCGATTCCCTCCGGGTGGCCCTGCCAGAACGGATGGTCGGGAAGGGTGGCGAAAGCGTCCCGCCGGAGGGTCCGGGCCATGAGCGTGTCGAAGAGCGCCGACCGCTCCTCCGCCGTGCCCACGTCGAAGTCCCGGGCGCTCATGCTCCCGTCCGCTGGGGCTCCGCTGCCGACCCCGGGGGAACCGTCCGCCGTCCCGCATCCCATGAGGGCCGGTAGGGCCAGGGCCACGGCCAGGAGGATCGTCGCAGGACGGCCGGCGCGCCGTCCCCGGAGCGAGGGGAGGTGGGTGACCCTGGTCATGGGGACGCCTCCGGAGGAGTGGGGAGTGGGTGGGGGAGGCCTTCCGTCCAGGCCCCTCCCATCACGAGAAGAACCTCTCCATCCGGGAGAGGGCGCGATCCAGGTCGGAATCGGACTTCACGCAGGTGATCCGGAGATATCCCTCGCCGGCGGGTCCGAAGGCCGCGCCGGGGACCACCGCGACCTGCTCCTCCTCCAGGAGCCGGGTGGCCAGGGCCACCGAGGGCTCCCCCCGCTCCCGGACGTCCGCCCAGGCGTAGAACCCCCCCTCGGGCATGGGACAGGAGACCCCCGGCAGAGCGTCCAGGGCCGACGTCATCCTGCGGCACCGGGCCTCCCATGTGGCCCACAGGGCCTGGAGGTCCGATCCCGGCGGATCGCCGAAGGCGTGGGCCGCCGCCACCTGGGTGAAGGACCCGGCGCAGGTGAGGAGGTGCTGCTGCAGGGTGGTCATGGCGTCGGCCACGGGACCGGGGGCGAGGACGAAGCCCACCCGCCACCCCCCCATGGACGCGGTCTTGGTGAGGCCGAAGAGGGCCACGCTCCGATCCCGCATCCCCGGGAGCGAGGCCATGGACCGGTGGCGCCGTTCGCCCCAGGTGATCCGCTCGTAGATTTCGTCGGAGAGCACGTACAGGTCGTGTTCCCGGGCCACCCGGGCCACCGCCTCCAGGTCCTCCTCTCCATGGACCGCGCCGGTGGGGTTCTGGGGGGAGCAGAGGAGGATGACCCGGGTGCGGTCGGTGACGACGGCCTCCAGCTCCTCGGGATCCCACCGGAAGCCCCGCTCGGGCCGCAGGGGCACGGGCACCGGGACACCACCGAAGAACCGGATGGTGGGGGCGTAGCTCACGAAACCCGGATCCTCCAGGATCACCTCGTCCCCGGGGTCCAGGGTGGCGAGGAGGGCCAGGGTGAGTCCCTGCTTGCATCCCAGGGTGGCGACGATCTCGCGCTCCGGATCGACCTCGATGCCGTTCTCCCGGAGGAGTTTCCGCGCGCACGCCTCCAGGTATTCGGGCTTCCCCCGGGCCGGGGTCTGATGGGTGTCCCCGCGGCGGAGGGCCTGCACCGCCGTTTCCACGAAGGGCTCCGGAGTCCCCTCCGCTGCCCGTCCCGCCGACAGATCCACCACGTCGTGTCCCGCCCGGCGGAGGGAAGTGGCCAGGTCGGCGATGCGAACGGTGGCCGATTCCGGTGCGGAGCCCACGCGGAGGGAGACGGAGGGCATGGCGGGACCCCTGGGCATGGGAACGGGTGGTGGATCCGGGTTCCGGCAACTGGCGATTCTAGGGCCGGGGGAAAACCGATGTCAAACCCGGACCCGCTCCGCCCCCGGATCCTTCCCCGGGGGGAACGGCCCCGGGACGGTCCGCCTGGATGCTGGCCTTTCGGTCCAGGGAGCGCCATCCTTTCACCAGGTGTTTCCCCCGAAGCCCGGACGGTCCCATGGCGCTTGAAGGCAAGCTGGAGGACGTGAGCCTGGCGGACGTGTGCCAGCTCCTGGCACTGGGACGGAAGACGGGCTGCCTCACCGTCACGGATCGGTCCCGCTTCGGACAGGTGTATTTCGAGGAGGGTCGCGTGACCTCGGCCCACGTGGTGAGCCGACCCGACCGCCTGGGGGACCTCCTCATCCGCCGCGGGGCCCTCGGTCGGGCGCAGCTCTCCCAGGCCATGGAATTCCAGGCCCGACATCCCGGGACGCCCCTGGGGCGGGCGGTGGCCGAGTTGGAGTTGATGGATCACGGCCTCCTGAGGGGCCTCATCGAGCTCCACGTCTCGGAGGCGGTCTACCACCTCTTCTCCTGGGACCGGGGCACCTTCCACTTCGAACCGGGCCTGCGGGCCCACGGGGACGGCGCCATCCCCGTGAGCATCCACACCGAGGGGCTCCTCCTGGAAGGGGCCCGAAGGGTGGACGAGTGGTCGGAGATCCGGAAGAAGGTCCCCTCGCTGGATTCCCTGATCCTCCTGGAACGCCCCCCCCAGCAGGACGGAGAGGTCACCCTCACCCGGGAGCAGGAATCCCTCCTCCCCTTCTTCGAGGGCGTCCGGTCCGTGGGGGAGCTGGCCGCCGCCGCAGGCCTCGTGGACTTCGACGCGGCCAAGGCCGTCTACGGGTTGATCCAGGCCGGATT
>JBJHCB010000104.1:4097-8069 GCA_050485805.1 Gemmatimonadota bacterium
CGTCGGGTGGCGGACCGGGAAACGGTGGCCGGGTGGGAGCCCACCTCCAGGGTCCGGGAGCGGATGTCCGCCGGCCGGACCCTGGAGGAGGCGGGCCTCACCGACGAGGCGATCCGGGAGTACGAGGCCGCACTGGAGATGGATCCGGGAGAGCGGGAAGCCCTCTGGCGCCTGGGGGCCATGGACCTCCGGTCGGGCCGCCCGGACCGGATCCTGGACCGCTATGCCGCAGCACCCACCGAGGTCCGGGGGAGCTATGAAGCCCTGCGGCTCCGGGCCAAGGCCCTGGAGCGCCTCCACAGCCATGACGCCGCATTGTCCCTGCTGGACCGGGCTTCGGAGCTCCGGCCACGGGAGGCCGAACTCCACCTGGCCCGTGCGGCGGTCCTCTTCCGGAGCCGGCGAGCCCCCCAGGCGCTGGAGGCCCTCCATCTCTACCGGCAACGGATCCCCGAGGGGGTGGAGCCGGATCCGGCCTACCACGGGCTCCTGGCCCTGGCCGGGGCCGCCAGTGGTGACTGGCAGGCCGCGCTGGCGGCGGCCCGGGAAGGACTGGAGCGCCAGGAGGACCCGCTGGCCGCCCTGGTCGGCCTGGGTGACCTGGTGCAGCTCCGCAACGGACTCCGGCACCCTCCGCTGGGGGGCCCCGACTCCCCTTTCCCGGCCCCGGGCGCCGACGCCGAGCCACCCCGTGCCCGGGACCGGAGGAAGCACCCCCGACGCCGGACCAGCGACACGGCCAGCACCGTGTCCCCCGACCTCCCCCGGATCCCCGAGTTGGAGCAGGAGTTCCTGATCCTCCGGGAGCTGGGCCGCGGGGGGACCTCCGCCGTCTATCTGGCACGGGACCGGGAGCTCAGCCGCTTCGTGGCCATCAAGCTCCTCCTCCCCGGGTTCCGACGGGACGAGGACGCTGCGAACCGCCTCGTCCAGGAGGCCAGGATCCTGGGACGGCTCCAGCATTCCCACGTCCTCCTCCTCCTGGGCGTCCGACGGATCCAGGAAGGGCGGCTGGCGCTCATCCTCCAGTACGCCTCGGGGGGCACGCTCCGGACCCTCCTGGAGGAGGAGGGGACCCTGCCGGTGGAGCGGATCGTCCAGATCCTGCGGGATGTGGGACAGGGTCTGGCCTATCTCCACGAGCATGGGGTGGTCCACCGGGACATCAAGCCCGAGAACATCTACATCGGGCAGGGGGGAAGGGAGGCCACCCGGATCGGGGATTTCGGCAACGCCCGGCTCCGGAACCGGCATACCGGGATGACCGTCCCCGAGCGCGCCGAGGGCACTCCGGCCTTCATGTCCCCGGAGCAGGTGGAGGGGCGGGCGCTGGACGAGCGCAGCGACCTCTACAGCCTGGGGCTCGTGGCCTGGGAGATGTTCACGGGACGGCAGCCGTGGGCGGGGAGCGGCCTCTACGGCACCCTCCTGAAGCAGAGGAGCGAGGAGCTCCCCTCCCTCTCCGAACTCCGTCCGGACCTGCCCTCCTCCATCCGGCATTCGGTGGACCGGGCCCTCCGGAAGGACCCGGAGGATCGCTGGCGCGGGATCCCCGAGTTCCTGGAGGCCCTGCAGGGGCGCTCCACCGATCCCCTCAGCGGGCGTTCCGGAGAGCCGGATTCCAGATCGGAGCCGGGAGCCGAAGGGATGGGGGTCGGGGGCGTGGGCGACGGCACGAACGGGGGCGAGGACGCCCCCCCTTCCGCCGCCGCGGTGGGGGCGGCGGACCGCGTACGCTGGGCCCGGACCCGGCGGGGGACGCCCCGGGTGGAGGGAGCTCCCCGGGCCACCAGGGGGTCGGAGACGGGCAGCTCGTCCCGCCCCTCCCCCGTTGCGACTGCGGGAGCGGCCTCCCCGTTGGGGACTCCCGGGGGGGTGCACGCATCGACAGGTCCCGGGAAACGGGGCGGAGACGGGGCGGCCATGGATCCCGTTGGGGGGGAACGCCCGGGAACCGTCCGGGCTGCGCCCTCCCGGGGTGGGCGGCCCGGCGCCCAGACCCGGGTGTCGGAGGCCCTGGGCGCCCTCCGGACCCTGGCGGTTCGGGCAGGGGGGGCCGCCCACTCCGCCGCCCGTTGGATGGCGCCACGGGCGAGAAAGGCCTCGGTCATTTCGGTTCGAGGGGGAGGGAGATTTCTCCGGACGACGGGGCGGGTCCTTGCGGTGCTGGGGCGGTGGAGCTGGAGGGCCACCCGGGCCGCCGCCCTCTGGCTTTCGGAGCGGGGAGAGCTCGCCCTTCTCCTGCTCCTGGCGGGGCTGGTGTGGCTGATCCTCCTGGTCCTGCGGTGGTGGGGCGTGGATCTCCCCTTCCCAACCTGACGGGGATCCGCTCTCAGGGCGTGAGCAGCTCCCGGGCCAGGAGCTCATGGGACCGCTTCCGGGCCTGGACGTCGTGGACCACCGTGACCATCAGGATCTCCTCCACGGCGTAGTGGTCCGCCAGCTCCCGCAGCCCTCCGGCGACCTCCCGGGGAGTCCCCACGAGCCCCCGGGGATCCTGTCGGAGCTCGGACAGGGGCACCCCCAGGGCGGCGAACTCGGTCTCGGCCTGTTCGGGGGTGGGGATCCCCCGGTCCACCCCCCGCAGGATCCGCATCCGCCATAGGTGCATGCTCAGGGCGAGGCGCTCTGCCTCTTCCCGGTCTTCGTGGCAGATGACCGCCACCCCCAGGTTGGCCCGGGGTTCGGGCATGGCCCGGCTGGGCCGGAAGCTCTCCCGGTACGCCCGGACCGCTTCCGCCCCGTCCAGGCCGCTGATGAACTGGGCGAAGGAGTACCCGCACCCCAGTTCCCCGGCGGTGGTGGCCGTGGAGCCGCTCGAGGCCAGCATCCAGAGCTCCGGGAGGTCCCGCCCCCTTGGGGTGGCCCGGACCTTCTCCCATGGATGGCCCTCAGGGAAGTCCTCTCCCAGCCATGCGGCCAGATCCCGGATCTGATCCGGGAAGCGCTCCACCGGGATGGCGGGTCGGCCCCAGCGAAGGGCCTCCGCCGCCCGCCCGGTGCCCGCCGGAGCCCGGCCCACCCCCAGGTCGATCCGCCCCGGGTGGAGGGTCTGGAGCATCCGGAACTGCTCCGCCACGCGGTACGGGGAATAGTGGGGAAGCATGACTCCCCCGGAACCCACCCGGATCCGCTTGGTCTCCGCGGCGACCCTGGGGATCAGGACTTCCGGGGAGGACCCCGCAAAGGAGTTGGTGCTGTGATGCTCCGCGAGCCAGTAGCGGGAGAACCCCAGGCCGTCACAGAGGCGGGCGAGCTCCAGGGTCTCCCGGACGGCATCCCCCGCCGTGCGCCCATGGCCCACCGGCGACTGGTCCACCACGCCGAGCTTCAGTCGTGCCTTCACCGCGGTCCTCCCGGATGACGTATCCCGATCCGGCCGTGTCGCATGGGTGATCCCGGCCCCGTGCCTACGTCGTGACGCGTACGGGGCGAGGACGGGCCGGGGCCGACCTTTTCTAACGCGGTCCCACCGTCAGGACAACGCCCCCCCATCCGGGAGGAACCATGAACAGCAGACCTGTCCCGTCCCACGGCGCCCTCCGCTCCCCCCTCTCCCTCCTGGCCCTGGCCGTCGTGGCGGCCGCCCTGGCGGCCCCGGAGGGGCTGGAGGCCCAGACCCCCCCCACCACCGAGGCCCACGAGGCCCGCGGTCTGGAGCGGATGCGTCTGAACGGCCCCCGTTTCGGCTTCACCGTGTTCACCAGCGACGTGGCGGACCAGCGGCGCGCCATGGAGCTGGAGCCCATCATGACCCAGTTCGGCTGGCAGTTCGAGACCCGCATCGTCTCCCTCTCCAACGGGGGACAGGCCCTCATGGAGTGGATCCCCCTGGTGGGGGGCGTGGAGCAGGGGGAGCTGAACCTCTCCCTGGCGTGGCTCACGGGATACCGGCTGGCCAGCGGGGTGGAGTTCGGCGTCGGTCCCAACATCAGCTACAACAAGGACCACGCCCGGACCACCACCTCCATG
>JBJHCB010000105.1:0-8067 GCA_050485805.1 Gemmatimonadota bacterium
AGGCCTTCCACACCCGGAGCTGGAAGACGGTCCCCATGAGGTCCACGGGGACCCACCGGGGGGAGAGGGTCCCTGCGGCCCGCTCCGCCACCTCCCGGGCCCAAGCCCGCAGGCCGGGGTCATCGCGCTCCACCCGGGCTCGGGGGAACTCCCGGACCAGTTCCGCCACCAGCGCCCCATCCTCGTCTCCCAGCGAGACCGCGCACACCCCGATGTCGGTGGCGGCGATCAGGGTTCGGCCGAGGGGGGAGTCCGTCGTGGTGTACCGGATCCGGAGCCCGGCGCCGCCCCGCCGGTAGCGACCAGGGGTCATACCCAGCCCCTCCCGGGCCCGCTCATAGAGACTCCGACCGGAATCGAAGCCCGCCTCGAAGGTGGCCCGGCTCACGGTGTCCCCGGCCTGGAGTCGCTCCTTCAGCCGCTCCAGGCGCCGCTCCCCCTGGTAGGCCCGGGGAGAGAGCCCCACCCGCTCCGAGAAGACCCGCTGCAGGTGGGAGGGGCTCATCCCCACCGCGTCCCCCAGGCGGGAGAGGGGGACGGGTTCCAGGAGGTGGTCCTCCAGGAACTCCAGGGCCCGGAGCACGGCCACCTCCGCAGGGGTGCGCCCCCGGGATCGGGGGTGGCAGCGGCGGCAGGGGCGGTACCCCCGGGCCTCGGCCTCCTCCGGCCTGGGCAGGAACTCCACGTTCTCCCGCCGCGGTCGTCGCGCGGGGCACGAGGGGCGGCAGTAGATCCCGGTGGTCCGGACGGCATACACGAAGGCGTCGTCGAAGGCGACGTCCCTGGAGCGGACGGCGGACCAGCAGGAGTGGGTGTCAGGGGTCTCCATGCCCACACTCTACCCTCCCCGGGGGAGGGGACACCATCCGATTCATGCGCCGGAACTCCCCTCCTCCCTTGTCCCGCGGCCGAAGGGAACCTTGCTTTGGGGACCCCGGGCGCCCGGCCCCGGTGCGTCGCACCTCGTGAAAGGACGACCTGGATGTCAGCGGTGCTCCTCCTCCTGGCCGCCCTGGCGGCGTCCGTGACGGCGGCGCCCATGGAGGCCGCGGCGCAGGACCGGCCCCTCCCCCCGCCGGCCCCGGACACCGCCCGGGTCCCGGCGGTGGACCCGATCCAGTCCTTCGTGCCCCCCCTGGCCGGGACGTGGGAGCCCGTGGCCTCCCTGGGCCAGCCGCGGCCCTGGGGATTCCACCTGGGTGTGGGCTATGGCGTGGATCGGACCCTCCCCGGGGAGGGGGCGGGGGGAACGGTGGGTCTGGGCGTGTACCGGGATCTCTACAGCCCCGTCTACGCGGCGCTGGGCGTGACGGGACAGGTCCATGTCGGCCAGCGCGGCGAGGAGCTGGACGGAGGCGCCCGTCTCCTCCTGGAGTCCCCGGCCCTCTTCCTCCATGCCGGGGTCGACTGGAACGCCCGGGCCCGGAGGACGGACCTCCTGGTGGGGGTCTCCACGCCGCCGACCCGGGGCGGGGTCTTCGGCCGGGGCGGGGAGGTGCGCCTGGACTACCTTCCGGGTCGCAGCCACTCCTTCGAGGTGGGGATGACCTTTCCCCTGGGGCGCCCCCTGGCCGGCCGGACCCGACCCCGGACGGTGGATGTGGAGCTCCCCGCTCCCCCCCGTCGGGCATCGGCCCCCATCCCCCTTTCTCCCGCTGTGGAGGGGGCCTGGTCCGAGGCCCGGGAGGCCATGGACTGGCTCGTCTCCCTGGGCAACTTCTTCTGGCTCACGGGAAACGAAAGCCTGAGCTACCGCGCCACCGTGGCGGAGTGGCGGGAGATCCTGGGGGCCTTCCGGGAGGAGTTCGAAGGGAGGGAGGGCGCCCTGGGGACGGATCCGGACTCCGGAGCGGGAGGTCCGGGGCCCGGGTCCTCCAGGAGCCCGTACGAAGCGAAGGTGGAGGCGTACCACCGGGCCCTGGATCGGGCCTTCGGCCATGCCCTCGGGGCCGACGGGGAGGAGGCGGTCCGTCTGGGCCGTCCGCTGGCGGACCGGGCCCGGCAGGACGTGCTGGAGGAGGTGATCCTCCCCTACAACCGGACCATCGGGCAGTACAAGGACCCGGATCGCCTGGAGGGACTGGCGGCCCGGGCCCGGGCCCGCTGGACGGCCTGGCTGGAGCTGGACCCCCCCCGGGAGGGGAGTCGGGAGGATGCACTGGCGGTACTGGACGCCTGGCTCCGGGAGCTGGAGGCCCTCCGGTCCCGCATCTCCGGCCTCACCGGGGATTCCCGGATGCACTGGCTCCCCCTCGCCCTGGTCCTCCGCCCCGAGGAGCACCGGACCCAGGACCAGATCGACGCCCTGGTGGGGCGGGCCCTGGGGCGGGGATTCGAGGGCGGGAATGCGGTCCTGGCGGTGAATGGCCCGCAGTTCCAGCCGGAGCTCCTCCGGACCCTCCGGGAGACGGAGACCTACCACGTCCTCTGGATCCACGATATCCGGGGGGTGGCCTCCCCCGGTCACCCCGACCGGGTGGGGTTCGAGCTGGCCACCGAGGGATACCTCCGCTCCCTCCTGGAGGCCGTGAGGGAGTACGACGAGACCGGGCGACTCCCCATCTTCCTCATCTTCCTGGACCAGCACTTCTACGAGTTGAACGACGGTCGGCGGTGGATGGATCTGCTGGAGCGGCCTCTCAGGCACCGGGTTTCCCTCCCGTCGGCGTACGGGGATTGGGGAGAACGGATCCGCGTCCTCCAGGACTCCCTCCAGTCGGCCGTGGCCGGTTCCCATCGACTCCAGGCGGAGGTCCGGGCCTTCGGACCGGAGTGGGTGGACCAGGTGGTGAAGGTCCACGTGAACATCACCAACCTCTCCGACCTCTCCTTCCGCTCCCGCCGCCTCCTGGGCCCCCCCATCGGCGCCGACAACCTCCTGCGGGATCACCGGAAGATCGTGATCCGGGACGTCGTCGAGGACGACCCTGCCCCCGGCGAGGTGATCCTGGCCGGCGTGGGGGTGGGAGAGACCTATGCCAGCCCCTCCTGGGACGACCGGGCGCTCCTCCTCCAGGGACCGGCGGCGGCGGAGGCGGTGGCGGCGGCCCGGCTCCTCCTGACCCGGAACCAGCTGGGCGGAGCCCGGCTCCCCGCGCCCCTTCGCCCCCGATCCCGGGCCCCCGACCACGCAGACCGGGTGGCGCGCCTGGAGGGGGAAGGGGCCGACGCGCGGGTGCTGCAGGTCCACAACCGCACCGGGTGGGGGGTGAAGGACGCCACCTTCGTCCAGATGCTCCTCTACGACCTGGCGCCCCCGGGGACGGTGCTCTACGTGCCGGACTCCCTCTGGACCAGCTTCCAGTGGATGGCGCAGCTCGTGAGCGCCGCCCTCCGGGGGTGTCACGTCTTCATCGTGGCGCCGGCCCTGGCCAACGCCCCCAGCGCCGGGTTCCCCCAGATGTCCGTGATGCAGGAGCTGGTGACGCGCCTGGTGGTGGTGGAGGAGGTCTTCGGCGAGCGGATCCGGAGCGGAGGGGGGGACCTTCGGGTGGGACTCTTCAACCGGGACCTCCCCCTGGACGATCTGGGGGGATTGGCGGGGGGGCTCCTGGAGAAGCTGGAGGCCCATGACTTCCTGCGGGAGCTCTTCCCCTTCCCGGAGGAGGTTCGGGAGCTCCTGGCGGAAGTGGCACGGGAGGGAGGGGGAGGGGGTGCCGCTGGGGAGGAGGGTGGTCGGCCGCCCCAGGACACACCGCCCCGGGTCCCCCAGATGCACCGGAAGACCCAGTGGATGGTGGATCGGACGGTCCTGCAGGGGATCTCCCGTTCCCCCCGCTTGGGTGAGCTGGCGCTGGAGGGGCTGGGGGCCCAGCGGGAGGGGATGGTCCGGACCCCGGAGGAAGGGCCGCTGGTGGAGCAGCCGCGCCTCCAGACCTTCCGATCCTTCGTCGAGCTGGTGGCGGAGATCGATGGCCTGCCCCCCGACCCGGTCATGTATTTCGCCACCGGCTCCCTCAACAAGAACATCCGGAGCATGGCCCTGGACGGGGAGGCGCTGGCGGTGGTGGGAGGGGCCTGGGCCCTCCACACCTATTTCGACCTCCTGGTCCTCACCGGGGGTGTGACCTGGGTGCGCTCCCTGGAGGAGGTGGAGGCTCTCCTGCCCCCGTTCTCCCCCTTCCAGCGACGGATCGGCCGTTGGCTGCACCGGGTCCTGTAGGGGTGGGAACCGCTACGGGCCCTGGCGGTGTAGCCGCTTCCTGGTTGCCGGTCTGAGGGGCGGGCGATAGGGTCGGGGGAGATCGGGGCCGAGGGGAGGGCGGGACCGGCCGGATCCAGGACGTCGGCAGGAACGGGCGGGTTCACCTTTGTCTGGAGGAATGTGGATGTCCGACCTTCCCATGAGCCACTCCGGTGCCCCTTCCGGTGGGCCCGGGCCGGATCCCTGGCCTCCCCTCCCGTACGAGTCCTGGGCGGACACCAATCTGACCCTCCACCGCTGGCTCCAGATCGTGGGGAAGATCCGTCTGGCGGGAACGCCCTGGATGAACCACCAGTGGCACGTCACCCTCTACCCCACCAGCCGGGGACTCACCACCTCACCCATCCCCCACGGTCGCCGGACCTTCCAGTTGGACCTGGATTTCCTCGACCACGTCCTGCGGATCTCCGGATCCGGAGGGGAGCTGGGCGGGGTGGAGCTACGCCCCCGCACGGTGGCCGACTTCCACGCCGCCCTCACCGGGGAGCTGGACCGACTGGGGTTCCAGGTCCGCTTCCACGGCGCCCCCAACGAGGTGGAGGACGCCGTCCCCTTCGCCCAGGACGGGACCCACGCCAGCTATGACCGCGAGGCCGTCCAGCGCTTCTTCCACGTTCTGTCCAGCACCGCACGGGTCTTCCAGGACTTCCGGGGTCGATTCCTGGGGAAGTCCAGCCCGCCGCATTTCTTCTGGGGAGCCATGGATCTGGCGGTGACCCGCTTCAGCGGGGAACGGGCCCCCGATCATCCCGGGGGCATCCCGAACCTCCCCGACCGCATCACCCGGGAGGCCTACTCCCACCAGCTGCACTCCGCCGGGTTCTGGCCCGGAGGTCCCTCCCATCCGGAGCCCATCTTCTACGCCTACGCCTACCCGGAGCCGCCCGGGTTCCGGGAGGCGGCGGTGGAACCCTCCGAGGCCCGCTGGGAGAACAGCCTGTCGGAGTTCGTCCTCCCCTACGAGGCCGTCCGCCAGGCCCCCGACCCGGAGGGCCGCCTCATGGCCTTCCTGGAAAGCACCTGGGACCGGGCCGCCGACCTGGGCGGATGGGACCGGGAACGGCTGGAGTGGGGCCCCGAGGGCCGACCCACGTGGCCGTGGTGGTGACAGGTCCCCGGCGCCGTCGCTGAACCGCCGGGGAGCCCGGGCTCGTCCCCCCTCCGGCCCTCCGCCTCCCGAGCGCCCTCTCCCCATGTCCACCTACTGCGAAGCCGCCGCCGGACACCCCATCCACGGGCCCTACCACGACCGGGAGTACGGCTTCCCCCTGGAGGGGGACGACGCCCATTTCGAGCGGCTCCTCCTGGAGATCAACCAGGCCGGACTCTCCTGGCTCACCATCCTGAAGAAGCGGGAGGGGTTCCGGAAGGCGTACGCCGGCTTCCGGGTGGAGCGGGTGGCGGCCTTCGGAGAGGGCGATCGGGCCCGACTCCTGGCGGATCCGGGGATCATCCGGAATCGCCTCAAGGTGGAGGCGGCCATCCACAACGCCCGTCGGTTCCTGGAGCTTCGGGAGTCCCACGGATCGATCCGTGGGTGGCTGGACCACCACCACCCCCTCTCCAGGGAGGCCTGGGTGAAGCTCTTCCGGCAGAACTTCCGCTTCACCGGTGGGGAGATCACCGGGGAGTTCCTCATGAGCACCGGGTACCTGCCGGGGGCCCACCACCCGGAGTGCCCGGTGTATCGGGAGGTGCTGGCGGCGGGCCCGGCCTGGGCCCGGGACACCGCCTCTCCAGGTCGCCCTTCCCCTTCGGCCAAGGGGTCCTGAAGCGGTCCAGCTAGGCCCCGTCCATCTCCTGGGGGTCCAGGGGCTCGTCCAGAATCTCCAGGCGCCCGTCCCAGACGGGGAACTCGCCGGTCCCCGGCTGGCCCAGCGTGTAGGGGTGGGTCCGGATCCGGTCCTCGCTCCGGAGGATCTCCGGTTGGGAGGAGGGGGCGCACTCCGGCCCCAGGGAAAGCCCGAACGCGAGGGAGAGGGAGAGCCACCCCTCGAGGAGGAGGCGGAAGGTGAGGTGGATCGGCATGGAAGGCTCCGTAAGTCGGACACGGCCCTCCCACCCGGGCATGGACCTGGGCAGGCGGACCCTGGATACGCGGTGCGGCGATCACCCCCGCAGGGAAGACCGTGGACGGCCCGAAGGCGGGCTCCGGGGGACCGGAGCCTGCCATGGCCCCGTCTCCGACCCGTTTCATCCCCCTTTCATCCTGTTGTCCCGGACCCGCGCGCCGGAGGATGGAGCTCCGGGGGCGGAAGCTGCTGGATGGAGCGGGGGCGGGGGAGGCGGGGGAGCCCCGAGTCCCGCCACGACACGCTACCCAGGGGTCCGGCCGGCCACCTATCTTGCCCAGGGATCACGGGGCGGGGGCGGTGACGAGGGGGTCGGACCGGTGGTTCCCCTCCTGCTCCCCTTCCTCCGACCCGGTGCGGCCTTCACCCGAGCGCATGGGGCAAGGATGGACATTCGGATCCTGGGACCCATGGAGATCCGGAGCGGCCGGGGGGAACTCTGCGTTCCCCGGGGACCCAAGCAGCGCCTCCTCCTGGCCACCCTCCTGGTCCACGCCCCCCGGGTGGTGTCGGTGGACCGGCTCACCCACGCCCTGTGGGGCGACGCCCTCCCCGAGGACCCCACGGCCTCCCTCCGGACACAGATCTCCCGCCTCCGGGCCTTCATCCAGGAAGCCTGCCCCGGTCCCGACCCCCTGCGGAGCGAGGCTCATGGCTACCGGATCGATCTCACCGGAGTGGAGGTGGACGCCCACCGGTTCGAATCCCTCCTGCAGGCGAGTCGCGCCCTGGGGGAGCATCCGGGGGAGTGTGGGGCCCTCACCGAGGCCCTGGCCCTCTGGCGCGGGGAGCCGTGGGAGGAGTTCGCTGACCTTCCCGCCTTTCTGGGACCGGCCAGAAACCTGGAGGAACTCCGGAGGGGCGCACGGGAACGGCGGGTCGAATGCCTCCTGGCCCTGGGGCGGCTCTCCGAGGCCCTGTCGGAGGCGGAGGGCCTGGTCCGGACGGACCCCCTCCGCGAGCGTCCCCGGGCCCTCCTCATGCAGGCCCTCCACCGGTGCGGGCGTCAGGCGGAGGCCCTGGCGGCGTATCAGGAGTTCCGGCGGCTCCTCTCCGACGAACTGGGTCTCGACCCCTCCCCCGGTCTCCGGGAGCTGGAGCGATCCATCCTCCGCCACGACCCCGCCGAGGGAGGCGCTCTCCTCCCGGGGGTGGGGGCGCCCCCGCAGGACATCCGCTTCTGCACCGCTGCCGACGGGGTGCGCCTGGCCTACGCCACCATGGGGCAGGGCCCCCCCCTGGTGAAGGCGGCGAACTGGCTCAACCACCTGGAGTTCGATCAGGAGAGCCCCGTCTGGCGCCGGCTCTTCCGGGAACTGGCCCACCGACGCTTCCTGGTGCGCTACGACGAGCGGGGGAGCGGCCTTTCGGACCGGGATCCCCGGGAGATGTCCCTGGACGCCTGGGTCATGGACCTGGAGGCCATCGTGGAGGCCCTGGGACTCGAGCGATTTCCCCTCCTGGGGATCTCCCAGGGATGCGCCGTCTGCATCGAGTACGCGGCCCGACACCCCGACCGGGTGACAGGACTGATCCTCCACGGCGGGTATGCCGCCGGCTGGCGGGTGGACGGGAGCTACTCCCCCGACGAGGTCGCCCGTCGGGACGCCTCCATCGCCATCATTCGCCACGGATGGGGGGAGGACACCCCGGCCTACCGCCAGATGTTCACCCAGACCTTCATTCCCGGTGGGACCGCCGAGGAGATCGCTTGGTTCAACGAACTGGAGCGTCGGTCCGTCACCCCCGAGACCGCGGCCCGGTTCATGGAGGTCTTCGCTTCCCTGGATG
>JBJHCB010000106.1:0-7975 GCA_050485805.1 Gemmatimonadota bacterium
AGTGGGCCATGGTGCCGGAGACGGGGATCCCGTAATCGCGTCCCGCCCGGACGTTGCTCGTGGCGTCGAATCCCCCGACGATGGCGGCGCGGCTGGCGTGGTAACCGCCGACCCCCTGGGCCCGCCGCAGCCCGAAGTCCACCAGCTGCGCATCCCCCGCCACCTGGCGGATGCGGCTCGCCTTGGTGGCCACCAGCGTCTGGAAGTTCAGGAGGTTGAGAAGGAGGGTCTCCACGATCTGCGCCTCGAGGATGTCCGCCTCCACCGTCACCACCGGGCCGGTGGGGAAGACCAGGTCCCCCTCCCGGACCGCGTGCACGTCGCCCCGGAAGCGGAAGTCCTCCAGGGAGTCCACGAAGTCCCCGTCCATTCCCGATTCCCGCAGGTAGACCAGGTCGGCCTCGCTGAAGCGGAGGGCCTCGAGGACGTCCAAGAGGTCGTCGAGCCCCGCGAACACGGCGTACCCCCCGTCGAAGGGAGGCTTTCGGAAGAAGTAGTCGAAGACCGCCCGCTCCCCGGTGCGTCCGGCCAGGAAGTGCACCTGGGCCATGGTGAGCTGGTATAGGTCCGTGTAGCTGGCGGTGAGGTCCATCATGGGGGAGGCGGGTCCGTCGTGTGGGGAGGGGCACGGGACGGGCGAATGAGTAGCGGTGGGCCGGAGGGTACGCCAGCGCGCGCCGCAGCTTGGCGGGCCGGTCATCCGTTGCCCGTCCCTTGCCCTCGCGCAGAACCCGTGCCTACGTTCGCCCCCGCACTCCGCGCGGGGATCGCCCTGGCGCCCCGTTCCCCCCCTCCCAGCCGTCCCCCCCGGGGAAGGAATCCCCACGTGACCACCGATTGGCCCAGGGCAGGGCGCCTGGCCTGGACGGCCCTCGGGATCCTGGCGCTGGCCGTGGTGGTGGGGCTCGCCCTCCGGGAACTGGCCCTGGTGGTGGTCCCCCTCCTTCTCGCCCTCTTCCCGGCCACCCTCCTGGTCCCCGTGGCCCGGCGACTGGAGGCCTGGAAGATCCCCCGGTCCCTTGCGGCCATCGTGTCCCTCCTGGGCGGTCTCCTCCTCCTGGCGGGGATTGCGACGGGGACCGTCACGCTGGTGGTGGCCCAGCTCCCCGAGATCGTGGACTCCGCGGGAGAGGGGCTCGAGAGCCTGGAAGACCTGGTGGACCGGGTGGTCCCGGGGTTCGAGTTGCCGGCGTTGGACGAGGTGCGGGAACGGATCCAGGAGCGGATCCTGGAGGGGGAGGGCGCCTCCCCGGAGATGGCGGGACAGGCCCTTCGGATGACGGTGGGGGCCGTGGAGGGGCTGGCGGGGCTCCTCCTCTTCGTGGTGATCCTCTTCTTCTACGTCCGGAGTGGACGGTCCCTGGTCCAGGGCTTCCTGGGCTTCGTGGCACCCCGGTCCCGGGAGAAGGGGATGGTCCTGGCGGAGGAAGCCTGGGAAACCCTGGGAGCCTACTTCCGGGGGCAGCTCCTGGTGGCGCTGGTGGACGCCGTCTTCATCGGGTTGGGACTACTCCTGCTGGGGGTGCCCCTGGCCCTGCCCCTGGCGGTGATCGTCTTCTTCGGCGGCCTGTTTCCCATCGTGGGGGCGGTGGCCACGGGGGCCCTCGCGGTCCTGGTGGCCTTCGCCGACGCCGGGCCGGGGCTGGCGCTGGTGGTGGCGGGTCTGGTCCTGGCCGTGCAGCAGTTGGAAGGGAACGTCCTGGAGCCCCTCATCCTGAGCCGGGTCATCGACCTCCACCCCCTCACCATCATCCTGGTCATCACCCTGGGGGCCATCGTCCTGGGGGTGCTCGGCGCCTTCCTGGCCGTGCCCACCGCCGCCATCGCGAAGAAGCTCGTGGTCCGGCTCCGGGAGGGGGACGGGGAAACGGAGGCGACCACAGGGTCGGGATAGCGCCGCCACCCCGGGGCCTACACCAGCGCTACACCAGAAGGGTGAGGGTCCGGTGGACCTGGCTCGCTCCGAACTGCCGGTACCCGTTGGTGGTCCGCGCCTCCGCCCTCAGGACGAAGCTGTAGGCACAGCTCCGGGGCGGACGCCATCGGGGGCCGGGCCGACCCGCTGGATGGCGCAGGCCGGGACCTCCTGTCCCTGGTGCTGGATGTTCTCTATGACCACCCGCGGGAGATGGTTGTCGATGAAGAGTCCCAGGGTCTAATCGGGGGCGGAGACCGATATGCTGGGGTCGTTTCGGAAGAAGGCCATCCGGAGCCGGTGGAGCCCCGGGGGAAAGGAGGTGGTGGGGAACTGCACCAGGAGGTCGGGGATGGAGTAGTCGTGAGCGGGATCGGGGAGGGTGTAGAGGCCCTCGGCGGTGGGAGCGAAGGACCGGAGCACGTACTCTCCGTCGGACGCGCTCCAGCGGTAGTTCGTCCAGGTGGAGAGGAGGTCGGACCAGCGGCTGCTCCCGGGGGTCTGGATCTGCACCCGATACTTCCGGCCACCCCGGCCCCAGAGGGAGCGGAGGGTCGTGCGGTTGGCCAGGACGTTCAGCGTTCCCCCGAACGCCGCGTTCTGGACCGGGAGGTAATAGGAGGGGTCGGTGGTGGCCCGCCCCTCGGGGGAAAGGGTGGTGGTGGGGATCAGACCCACGCTCCCCATGACCGGTCCGAGCTGGTGGGCAGGGATGGAGGGGCGGCGGGAGAGCACCAGCTGGCGGAGCTGGGAGAAGTCCCCCCCGAAGCCCGGGGGCACCTCGGCCTGGAAGGGGGGCCGCGTGGAGTTCACCCGGAAGCCCAGGAAGGTATGGGGCGTGCCCAGGGGCCACGCCAGGTTCACCGAGATCTCCCTCAGGTCGATTCGGAACTTCCAGATCCGGTGATGCTGCGCCGAACGCGCGGAAGGGCCGAACTCCGTGCGGACCGAGGAACCCGTCTCCCTGAGGCCCGTCCATCGGTTCGGCCCGAGGTAGAACTGTTTCCCGAGCTCCTGCGGCCGGTTGGGGGGAGTGCCGAAGTTCAGGACCACGTTGGCCGTGATGCTACGGTCCCGGTTCACATCGAAGGTGAGCCAGAAGTAGTCCCCCGTGCCGGGGTCGTCCCCCGTGTCGTCCACCACGTCCAGGGCCAGGTAGAGGAACCGGGCATCGTTCTTGGCCAGGAGCCACCCCCGGTCGAAACGAAGCTCGCCGGCGTCCTCCCACCCCCCGACGTCCAGGGGGGTGTCGAGGTCGATGGGCGAATCCGCCCAGGCGCTCCGGAACACGAGGTTGAGGGGAAAGGGGCGAAGGACGGAGAGGGTGCGACGGGGGCTCATGGGAGTCGGGGGGACGGGGGGGGCGATGGGGTGAACCGTCCCCAGGATGGGGTGGCCCCGTCTCCGGATCGACTTCAGAACGTCCCCTCCAGATCTACCTCCGCCACTCCACAGAGAGGAGGGCCGCGTGGAGCCAGGCGAAGGTGTAGACATCCGTGACGTCCGCGCCCCCCTCCACCGTTCGGTACCCGCCCCGCACCCGCCAGCGGTCGTTCACCTCGTAGCCCAGGGTCAGTGCGGCATCCACCGCCCGGCCCGGCCCCCCCGCGAGGGCATCGGCATCCAGGGCGAGCTGCCACCCCGGGGCGATCCGCCACTCTCCGGCCAGGTGGAGGAGGGGGACGAAGCCCAGGTCGGCCTTGCGCCCCCGCACCGGACCGGACGGACCCTCCTGCTCCAGCGCGATGACGGCGTCCCGGACCTTGGCCGTGAACCCCACCCAGGCGGTGGTGGACGTCCCGTCCCTCAGTCGATAACGGTAGGAGAGGCGATAGGAGTTGAAGGTGTACCGGGCCCGGGTGGGCACGCCCCCCCCGAAAAGGGCTCCCTGGAACCGCACCTCCCCATCGAGAAGGCCGGTCTCCGTGAGGGAGAAGGGAGCCAGGAGGGGCCGGAGTCCATGGCGCTCCCCCGGGTTCCAGGTGAGGTAGACCCGCCCCCCGGCCCAGGGGCCGGCCCCGGCCAGGTCGAAGAGGGAGAACCGGGAGGCGGTCCCGTCGTTGGGGATCTCCGCGTCGTTGTAGCTCTGCCAGATGGGGCTCACCTCCAGCTCCACCTGGATGGTGGGAGTGGCTCCTGCGGTTCCCTGGGCTGAGCCGGTGGACGGGAGGAGGGCCGTCCCCAGGGCGAGGGAGGCCAGGACGGCGACGCGGAGGAGGAGGGCTCCCACGGGGGTGCGACGGCAGGGGGTGCACGGGGGGCGCGGGGTCACGGCGCCCCCTCTTCGGCCCGGTTCCGCATGTGGTCCGCCACCTCCCGGAAGCGGGTCTTCAGGAAGTCCCGGACCAGCTCGGGCATCTCCTGTTCCTCCAGCGCGCGATCCATGCACCAGATCCACTCGTCCCGCTCCGTCGCCCCGATGGGGAAGGGAAGATGGCGGGCCCGGAGCATGGGGGGACCGTAGCGTTCCATGTAGAGCTGGGGTCCGCCCAGCCACCCCGACAGGAAGAGGAAGAGCTTCTCCCGGGAGACCTTCAGGCTCTGCGCGTGGAGGGCCCGGATCCCGGCGGCCTCCGGGGCGCTGTCCATGAGGTCGTAGAAGCGGTCCACGAGCCGGCGGACGGCGGGCTCGCCGCCCACGAGGTCGTAGGCGGTGGGGGTGCGATGGGACATGGACGAAAGGTAGCGGATCCGGGGGCGAGCGGGCGGTGGCGCCGGCCCCCGAAGCATGGCAGATTGGGGCCTTCCGAGCGACAATCCGAGACCCTTTCACCCGGCCCTCCCCCTGGACATCCCTCTGCCTCCCCCGGTGGGCGCCGTCCCGGCGATCCCTTCTCCCCCGCCCCCTCCCACAGAAGCCCCGCCCCCTCCGTCCCGGGATTGGCTGGCCCTCACTGCCCCCTTCGTGGGGCCGGACACGGGACGGAGCATCCGGCAACTCATGGGGACGGCCCTGGCCTTCTTCGCCCTCTGGATGGGTGCCTTCGTGGCGCTGCAGGTGAGCTACTTCCTCACCTTGGCGCTGGCGATTCCCGCCGCGGGCTTCCTCGTGCGCCTCTTCATGATCCAGCACGACTGCGGGCACGGATCCTACTTCCGTTCCCGGAGGGCCCGGGACGTGGTGGGGTTCTGCATCGGGATCATGACTCTCACGCCCT
The DNA here is from genome assembly GCA_050485805.1 of Gemmatimonadota bacterium. GTDB lineage: Bacteria > Gemmatimonadota > Gemmatimonadetes > Longimicrobiales > Gaopeijiaceae > T3Sed10-66. Next base: position 5,074 of record JBJHCB010000106.1, read on the forward strand.
ACCACTACTGGCGCCGGACCCACGCCCACCACCATGCCCACAGCGGACACCTGGACCTCCGCGGGTTCGGCGACGTGGACACCCTGACCGTGCGCGAGTACCTGGCCCGGACGCCCCGTGGGCGCCTGGCCTATCGGATCTACCGGCACCCCCTGACCCTGCTGGGGCTCGGCCCCGTGGTCCACTTCGTGGTGAACCACCGCTACCCGTGGAAGGTCCCCCGGGAGTGGCGCCAGGCCTGGGCCAGCATCTGGTGGACCAACGCCTGCATCGTGGGGGTCCTGCTGGTGGCGGGGGCCACCGTGGGGCTGACCCCGTTCCTCCTGGTCCAGGTGCCCATCACCCTCCTGGCCGGGTCGGCGGGAATCCTCCTCTTCTACGTCCAGCACCAGTTCGAGGAGACCTACTGGCACGGGGACCCGGACTGGGACTACTTCGAGGCGGCCATCCACGGGAGCTCGCACCTGGCCCTCCCCCGTCCACTCCAGTGGCTCACGGCCAGCATCGGGATCCACCACGTCCATCACCTCAGCAGCCGGATCCCCAACTACCGGTTGCAGGCCTGCCTGGATGCCAATCCCGCCTTCCAGCAGGCCACCCGGGTCACCCTGGGGGACGTGGCCCGCCTCTTCCGGCTCACGCTGTGGGACGAGGAGGCCGGGAGGATGGTGGGGTTCCGGGATGTCCGAGACCCGGAGCAGGGCACCACCACCTGACGGGGAGACGGGCCCATGGGGGACCTGGCCGAGCACATCATCGACCTTCTCCTGGGTCTCCCGTCCACCACGGTGTACCTGCTGGTGGCGGTGCTCTGTTGGGCGGAGGCGGCCTTCTTCCTGGGATTCGTGACCCCGGGCGAGCTGGCGGTGGCCACCGGGGGGATCCTGGCCTCTCGTGGCCAGGTGGCCGTGGGATGGCTCATCCTGGTGGTGGTCATGGGGACCTGGGCGGGGAACAGCACCGGCTACTGGCTGGGGCGCCGATGGGGCACGGAGGTCCTGGAGTGGCGGCCCCTCCAGCGGTCCTTCGGGGGGGCCATCGGGAAGGCCCGGGGCTTCATGCTCCGGCGGGGGGAGTGGGCCATCGTCCTGGGGCGCCTGGCCACCCCCACCCGCATCGCCGTTCCCTTCCTGGCCGGGGCCTCGCGGGTCCCCTACCGCCGTTTCCTCCTCTTCGACATCCCCACCACCATCGCCTGGGCCGTGGCCTGGGTCCTCCTGGGCTTCGTCCTGGGGGAATCCTGGGAGCGCCTGGAGGAGGTGGCGGGCACGGCGGCCATCTTCGTCCTGATCCTCTTCGTCACGGCCCTCGTCATCCGTTGGGTCACCGCCTGGGTGGCCCGGAACCAGCGGCGGGTGCAGGCCCTGGGGCGCTGGCTCCTCACCGTCACCGGGACCCGGGGAGTGGCCCTTCGCCTGGCCCCCGTCTTCCTGTGGCTGGGGCGCCGGTTCGACCCCAGGCTCACCCACGGCCTGAACCTGACGGTGGCCTTCCTGGCCCTGGTGGGAGCGGTGGCGGGAGTGGGGCTGATCCTGAGCCAGACCCAGGCGGTCCGGGGCCTGGCCCTCCTCGACTTCCCGGTGCTGGAGTGGATGGTGGCCCGCCGCACGGACGAAGCGGTGGAGTTCACCCGGGCCGTGCTCCTCTACTTCCGGTGGCCGGGTGTGATCTGGCTCGCGGTGCCTCTCGCGCTCCTGGCCGGTTGGCGGGTCAGGCCCTTCGCCGGATTCCGGGTCCTCCTGGGCGTGGCCGGGGCCGGGGGAGGCGCCTACTTCCTCGACATGTTCGTCCTGGAGGGGGTGGTTCCCCGGGCGGAGTTCCCCTCGGTACCCGTGGCGGTGGCGGCAGCCATCCTCACCCATTCCACCGCCATCATGGCCCGCCGGTGGGGGTGGGGGCCTGGGGTGGGGACGGCGGGGGCAGGGGTCTTCCTGGTCTGCGCCGTGGCCCTGGGAACGGTGGTGGCGGGGTGGGCGGCCCCCTCGGGGATCGCCCTGGGGTTCGCGCTGGGGCTGGGTTGGGCCACGGTGGTGGAGCTACCGCGAACCCTTCTGGCCGAAGGACGGCCTCCGCCGGCGTCGCCCACGCCGGGGCCGGGGAGCCCGGACCCCGATCCCGGAACGGAATGAGTGCAGGCCCCGCTGCACTCAACCCAGGGTGACAGGAAGGGGGACAGCAGGATAGGGGGACAGGAAGATCGAACGGGGCGTGGGGCTGTGAGAGCGGTGGTCTCCAGGGCGGGTGGGGCGGCGGCCAGGGGGCCTACCGCCAGACCTCCCGCCCCTCCCGGTCCTCCGGGAGCCAGAGGAGGGTCGCGAGACGAACCGACATTCCGGTCAGGGTGGGACGTACCTGGATCTCCTCCAGGGGAGCCTCCTCGTCGAAGCCGGCCTCCACCTTCCGCAGCTCCTCCTGGAACTCCTCCTCCATCTGGCGGATCTGGGCCCGGACGGCTTCCACCGTCTCCTCCGCCTGGGCCACCTCCCGACGCCCCTGGAGGACCCGCCCGGCGGATCGGACCGCCGTCCCGGTGCGGGCTGCCCCGGTCTTCCGGCCCATGAAGGCCCCCAGGAGTCCCTCCCCGACCCGGAGGGCGGTGTCCAGGGTCCGCTGCTGGGCCATTCCCGCCCGTCGCTCCACCGCTTGCAGGGCCCTGCGTTCCCGCTCCTGGAGGGAGGTGAGGCGTGGCTCGTAGCGCTTCCGGATCCGGTCCAGGGCCTCGTCCCGGGCCTCCCGCCGGAGATCCGCCAGGCGCATCCGGAACTCCGCCTCCGACTCCCCGGGCCGGGAGATGGCCTTCCGAGCCTTCGATTCCAGGAGGGTGAGGGGTCGGTTGGACTGGATCCACCGCTGGGCCTCCCGACCCCAGGCCGTGTAGCTCCGGGCCTGGGTGGCATCGGGG
>JBJHCB010000107.1:0-7965 GCA_050485805.1 Gemmatimonadota bacterium
CGATCGGTACGCCCCCTCCGAGCTGTCGCGGCTCCGGGGGGCCGGGAACGACTACTGGGCGCTGGGGCATATCCACCTCCGGCAGGAGCTCTCCACCCTTCCCGGCATCCACTTTCCCGGGAACCTCCAGGGCCGGAACCCCCGGGAGACCGGCGCCAAGGGCGCGCTGGTGGTGGAGGTGCCCATGGCGGGGGCCGCCCCACGGGTGGAGTTCGTGGAACTGGCGCCGGTCCGGTGGGAGACGATCCGGGCCCGGGGGATCGAGGATGCCGGCTCCCTGGGAGCGCTGGTGGAATCGGTGTCCCGAGAGTGGGAAGCCGCCCGGGGGGATGACCCCGGCCTCCCGGGTGGGGAGTGGATCCTCCGGGTGGAGCTCTCGGGCCCCTCCCCCCTCCATGCCCTCCTCCGGAACCGGGAGGAGCGCCTCACCCTGGCCGACGAGCTCACCCGTGCCCTGGGCGTTCTGGAGGTGGAGGTCCGGACGGCCGGGGTCCGGCCCGCCCTGGACCCTTCCCGCTATCTGGAACGACAGGACGCCGCCGGAGAGGTCCTCCGGCTGGTGCAGGCCCTGGCCACCGGGGAAGGACCCGCTCCCGAGGGGGGCCCCCAGGAGGTCCTGGCCCTCACGGCCGAAGAGCTGGCCGGGGCTCCGCCGGATGCCGATCCGGGCGTCCTGGCCGCCTACCTCCGGGGACTCCTGGCAGACGGGGAGCGAACCCTGCTGGAACGGTTCCTGGATGGGGCGGGAAGCGGACGGGGAGGGCCCCGATGAGGGTGCTCCGGGTGCGAATCCCCCATTTCGGGCCCCTCCGGGAGGTGGATACGGGGACCGACCCCCTCCCCGGATTCGCCGTGGTACTGGGGCCGAACGAGGCCGGGAAATCGTCCTTCCACCTGGCCCTCCGGACCCTCCTGTACGGCATCTACCCAACCCGCCCCGAGGCGCACCCGCACGCTCCCTGGGACGGATCCGAGCTGGAGCTGGAGGCCGACGTGGAGGGACCGGACGGGGAGGTGGCCACCGTCCACCGCCGCCTCCTCTCCTCTCCCTGGGGGCGGCTCCGCTCCGCGGACGGCGGAGAGACGGATCTCCGGAACGACACGCTTCCCTGGGCGGCCCACGTCCCCCGGGAGGTCTACGAGGAGCTCTTCTCCATCACCCTGCCCGAGCTAGCCCGGCTCCAGGAGGCCGACGGACGCCCCACCCGGGGATGGTCCGAGGTGCGGGACCGCCTCCTGGCCGGGATGGGGACGGGGGAGTTGGCCGCTCCCCGACGGGTGGCCGAGGAGCTGGAGGAGGAGGCCCGCCGCCTCTGGCGCCCGGACCGGCGCGGCCGCCCCCGGGCATTGGAAGTGGAGGAGGCCATCGCGTCCCTCTCTCGGCGCCGGGCGGAGGCCGTGGATCGGGACGCCCTCCTCCGGGGACAGCAGGACCGGCTGGGCCGGGTGCAGGCCCTTCTGGAGGAGCACCGGGAGGCCCTGGTGGAAGCCGAGGCCACCCTGGCCCGGATCCGGACCCTCACTCCCCTGGCCGGACGGCTGCACCGGATGGACCAGGCCCGGGAACGGGCGGGGGTCCCCGCCCTCCTGGATCGGCTTCCCCCCGATCCCCCCGCCCGGCTCCGGGAGCTGGAAGAGGGGCTCCGGGCCGCCGAGGCCCGGGTGGAGGAGGTGGCCGCGGAACTGGATTCCAGGGAGGGGGAGGTCCCTCACGAGGACCCGGTGGACCAGCGGCTCCTGGCCCGCCGGGACCGGGCCTGGGCCCTCACCCTGGAGACCGAGGTGGTGCGGGACTGGGAGGCTCGCCGCGCCCAGGCCTCCACCCGGCTGGAAACGGTGGAGGTGGAGGTGGCGCGTCTGGGGGAGGAGCTCTTCGGAGCCCCGTCGGCGCCCGTTCCGGCCCGGGCCGTCCTTTCCCTCCCCACCTCCGAGCTCACGGACCGGATCCGGGACCGGGACGAGGCGGAGCGCCGCCGGGGAGAGGCGGAGGAACGGCTCCTGGCCGCTCGGGCCGTCCCCCTGGCTCCGGAGGCTCCTTCCGCCGCGCCCCTTTCCGTCCAGGGGCTCCTGGTGGCGGGTCTCGTCCTCCTCCTGGTGGGAGGCGGACTGGTGGCCTCCGCCCGGGTGGGTGTCGGAGCGGTCCTCCTGGCGGCGGGGCTGGTGGTGGCGGGGCAGGGGTGGCTCCTCCGAAGCGGGTGGGCCCGGGACCGGGACCGCTCCAGGGAGGCCAGGAAGGCCCAGGAGGAGGAGCTCCAGGCCCTGGGCGCCCGGGAGGCGGAGCTGGCGGACCGGGTGACGGGGCTGGAAGGGGAGATCCGGACCCTGCTGGGTGATCTCCCCCTCCGCCCCGAGCGGAGCGAGCGCCCCCGGGAGGGTCTGGTGGGGGAGCTGGGACGCCTGCAGGAGCTCTTCCGGCGCAGGGAGACCGTCCGGGGGGAGCTGCAGGAGCTGGAGCGGGGGGTCCGGGAGACGGAGGCCCGGCTCGCCCGACTCCTCCGGGAGGTGGAGGGCCTCACCCTCCCCGATGACCTCCTCCGGGCCCTTCCCCTCCTGGGGGACCGGATCCGGGCCGCGGACGAGCGGGCCAGGGCCCGTCATGAGGCCCTGCGGGAGGTGGAACGGGACCGGGGGGAGCTGTCCCGTCTCCGGAGGGAGGCGGAAGCCCGGGGGAAGGCCCTGGAGGAGTTCCGGAGGCACCTCTCCGACCTGGTCCCCGGCCTCAGGGGGGATGCGGCGGCCCAGGAGGCCGCCCGCCGGCTGGCCGCCCGGCAGGACGCCCGTCGCCTCCTCCGGGAACTCGAGGAGGAGGCCGGCGACGTGGAGGAGCTGCGGACCCGGGTGGCGGAGCTGGCGCGCGAGATGGCCTCCCTGGCCGGAGGGGAGGGGGAGGACCCGGAACGGATCCGCATCTCCCTGGAAGCCCGGGTGGAAGAGCTGCGCCGGGAGCTGGAGGAACACCGCGAGGAGGCCGGACAACTCCAGGCGGAGATCCGGAACCTGGCCACCGAGGAGACGGTGGACGTGGTGGAGGGGGCCCTGGCGGAGTGGACGGAGGAACGGGCATCCCTCCGGAAGGAGCGGGACCGCCTCTGGCTCCTGGCCCGGGCGGTGCGGGTGGCGGAGCAGCGTTACCGGGAGGCCCACCAGCCGGAGCTCACCCGACGCGCGGGTCGCTATCTGGACCGGTTCACCTCGGGCCGGTACTCCCGGATCGTCCTGGGCGACGAGGACGACCCCGACACCCTCCTCCTCCATGCGGCGCACCTCCCGGGCCATCGACCCGTGGCGGAGCCCCTCTCCACCGGCACGAGGGACCAGGTCTTCCTGGCGCTGCGCCTGGCGGTGGTGGACCAGATGGACCGGGAGGGGAACCGGCTTCCCCTCCTCCTGGACGAGGTGCTGGTGAACTGGGACGGGGAACGGCGGACCCGGGCCCTGGAACTCCTGGGGGAGGTGGCGGGGCAACGACAGGTCTTCCTCTTCACGTGCCACCCGGCCATGGCAGAGGAGGCGGAGGAGTGGGGCGCCCGCCGGGTGGAGCTGTCGGGGCCGGTGTGACGGGCCTCCCCCCGGTCCCCCTCCCCTCTCCCCTCCGCATCGAACGGTCCGGGGCGGGGGATCCGCCGGTGGTGCTGGTCCATGGGTTCGGCGCCGGCAACCATTCGTGGCGCCGGTGGATCCCGGAGCTCTCCCGTCACCACACCGTCCATGCGGTGGAGCTCATGGGGTTCGGCTCCGCCCCGGTCCCCAGGGGTGGGGACTACTCCCCCCACGCCCAGGCGGGTCACCTGGTGGAGCGTCTCCGACAGCTCCCCGGGAACCCGCCCGTCCTGGTGGGACACTCCCTGGGGGCCTGCGTCGTCCTGCTGGCGGCTCTCCGGATCCGGGACCAGGGAGGCCGCCCTCCCCTCTCCGGCCTGGTGGTCATGAGCGGCCCCGTCTTCCGTCAGCCCCTCCCCCCCTTCTTCCGCCTCTCGCGGATCCGGGGCCTGGGAGAACTCTTCCTCCTGGGGGTGCCACCCCGGTGGGCCCTCCGCCTGGGGATCCGGGGAATCGTGGCCCGGAAGGACGCCGTCACCCCCGAGCTGGTGGAGGGGTACCGGGCTCCCCTCGAGGACCGGACCCGGCGCCGGGCCATCCTCCGGGCCGCCCGGCAGATCCGCCCCGAGGAGGTGGACGAGATGGTCCGGCGATACCCGGAGCTGGATCTCCCCGTGCTGCTGCTGTGGGGGGAGGAGGACCCGGTGGTCCCCCCGGCCTTCGCTCCCCGCCTGGAGGCCCTCCTCCCCCGTGCCCACCGGGTCATCCTCCCCGGGGTGGGACACCTCCCCGCAGAGGAGGACCCGGGAGGATCGCTGGCCGCCCTCCTCTCCTTCCTGGAGGGGCTGGGTGCCGAGCCCGGGGGCGGGGATCCGGCGGTCTGACGCTACAGGGGCCCGGCGCCCTCCCCGGGATGCCGGGGAGGGGGCCTCCCGGACCCGCTCCTTCGAAGCACCCCCTCCCGGAGAAGGGTCCACCCCATCCGCGCCCCCACCCGGAGGGAGACGCCCAGGGACCCGGAGACCTTGGATCGACCTCCCCGCCGCCTCCCCCGGGGAACCTCCACCTGTCGCACCGCGGCGCCCAGGTGATGGGCCCGGAGCTGCATCTGGAGCGTCCATCCCCAGGTGGGGTCGTCCATTTCCAGCGCCTCCAGGAGCTCCCAGCGAATGGCCCGGAAGGGCCCCAGATCCCTGGCCTCGAGGCCGTGCAGGCGACGGGCCAGAACCAGGATGAGCCCGGTTCCGAGGCGGGCCCGACGCTCCCCGGGCTCCGCATCCCCCGGGGGCTCCGCTCCCCCTTCCTCCCCGGTGCGGACCCCCACCGTCATCTCCGCCGCCCCCGACAGGATCGGGCCCACCAGAAGGGGGAGGTGGCGAGGGTCGTCACTCCCGTCCCCATCCATGAAGAGGACGACGTCAGGAAGGGGAGCGAGCCCTTCCCGGGCCTCGCGACGGAGGAGGGCGATCCCCGCCAGGCAGGCCCGGCCGTACCCCATCCGGGGTTCCACCACCACCCGGGCCCCGGCGGCCCGGGCCCGGGTCCCGGTGCCGTCGGAGGAGCCGTTGTCCACCACCGTGACCCACTCCACCCCCCTCTCCCGGAGCGCCTCCAGGACCGGCGGAAGGGCCTCCGCCTCGTTCCTGGCGGGGATCACCACCGCCACCCGGGTGAGATCGAGACGCGGCGTGGGGGCCACCTCAGGAGCCGGGAGACGGGAGGCCGGGAAGGGTCGTCGGACCGGCCAGTCCCCCGGAGGGAACGCCTCCCTCCTGCCGGGGCCCGGGGCTGGCGGGGGATCCGATCTCCCCCGGGGGGGAGGCGCCTTCCCCGCGGACCTCGCCCACGGCCATCCATCCCCACCCTGCGGTGAAAAGCACCAGGAAGGGTAGGGAGCCCAGGTACCCCAGGTGCAGGGCCAGTCCCATGGAGACCGTCATCCAGGCCAGGAGCGCGGCCCGGAGAAGGGCATCGCCCCGCACCGACGGAGCCCGGTAGAGACGGGTGGAGGAGGCCCCGCGCTTCGGGGTCCGATGGAAGGGATCGGCTCCTCCGCCCCGGAGACCCCGGAGGACGGCCCGGGACACCGCGGCGGTGAGGCCGATTCCCAGGGCCAGGGTCGCCACCGCGGTGGGGAGGAGCCGGCGCCAGGGCCGCCGACGCATGCGACCGGCGGACACGTAGAAGAGGAGGAAGGAGACGGTGGCCAGGGCGAAGACCACCAGGTCCAGAAGGAGGAGGCCCCGGAGCCCCAGTGCGTCCCGGGCCACCGCTGACGGGAGGAGGAGGACCCCCAGGAGGAGGGTGAGGGGGTGCCCCAGATGACCCAGGAGGTGGATGGTCCCCTCCACCTTCACCCGGAAGGGCCAGGGACCCCGCCAGAGGGCACCCAGGAGCGTCCGGCCGGTCTGGATCCCGCCCTGGGCCCAGCGCTTCTGCTGCACCTCCAGCGCCCGGGGATCCTCGGGAAGCTCGGCCGGCACCCCCACCGTGGGGAGGAAGACGAAGCGCCACCCCGCCATCTGGGCCCGGTAGCTCACGTCCAGATCCTCGGTGAGGGTGTCGGCGGACCACCCTCCCGCCTCCTCCAGGGCCCTGCGGCGCCACATCCCCGCCGTGCCGTTGAAGTTCAGGAAGGCCCCGGTGGCGTGACGCCCCCCCTGCTCGAAGAAGAAGTGGGCATCCAGGAGGAGGGCCTGGCAGCGGGTGAGGAGCGCGGACTCCTCGTTCAGGTGATCCCAGCGGGCCTGTACCATCCCCACCCCCCGGTCCCGGAAGGGAGGGAGAAGGCGGTGGATGAGCTCCGGCTCCGGGACGAAGTCGGCGTCCAGGATCAGGATGAATTCCCCCTCCGACCGCTCCATCCCCCACTGGAGGGCCCCGGCCTTGAAGCCCTGCCGACCCCCCCGGCGGAGGTGCTGCACCGGCACGCCCTCCGCCCGCAGCTCGGCCACGGCCCGGGCCGCCTGCCCCGACGTCCCGTCGGTGGAGTCATCCAGGAGCTGGATCTCCAGAAGCTCCCGGGGATAGTCCAGCCCGGCCGCCGCCTGGAGGAGGCGCTCCACCACCCCGGCCTCGTTGTACACGGGGAGCTGGACGGTGACACGGGGGAGGGGCCCCTCCCACACCCCCTCCTCCGCCGAGGGGCTCCCCCGCCGGGCGGCCACCCGCAGGAGGTGCAGGCGGTGGAAGGCAAAGGGGAGGAGGAGGGCCAGGGTGAGGGCGGTGAGGGCCAGGACCGCCCAGGCCGCTGGGACGGGGAGGAGGGTGGGAAGCCAGGTCATGGCTCCCCCCGCCCGGCCCTCCGCCCCGCGACCTCGCCGCCCCCCCGGCTCCCCGACTCCCCGCCGTCCCGATCCCGTCCCTCCGCTGCCTCCTGTCGGGGCTCGAATCCCGGACAGGCCAGCACGGGGAGGGGCGGATACCGCCGGTAACGGGCATCGGTGGCGGACCGGCCGCAGAGGAAGAACACCGACCCCCTCCGGTTCCCCGTTCGGCGGGCGTGGGTGCAGCTCCCGCAGAGACCCGGAGGAGGGCCTGCCGGCGACCGGCCCATCACCCCCCTCCCCCCGGTCGCTGCCGCACCCCCAGGAAGGCCACCTGCCGCCCCTGGTCGCCGCCGCGATGGGAGAAGAGGAGGGGATCGGTGAGGGAATCCCGTGGGGACACCCCCACCGATCCCTCGGGTACCCCCGCCTTCACGGCCCGCTCCGCCAGGACCCCACGGAGATCCAGGGGCTCCGGCCCCGGGGGCACCGGCCGCCCCAGCGCCTCGTGCACCTCGGGCCCCACCTGGTACGAGCCTTCCCCGATGGCCGGCCCGAGATGGACCTGCAGTCGGGCAGGATCCACGTCGAAGTGGTCCCGGAGCGCATCGATCCCCGCCTCCAGGATCCCGGCGGCCGTCCCCCGCCACCCGGCGTGGAGGAGGGCCACCACCCGGGCGTGGGGTTCCACCAGGAAGATGGGGACGCAGTCGGCCACGGATATGGTAAGGAGGAGCTCCGGCTCCCGGGTGGCGTGCCCGTCGCAGGGGGGGACCAGGAGGAGGCCGGGAGGCAGGGCGCCGTGGATGCGAACCCCCCGGCCATGGATCTGTCGGGCGTGGACCACCGACGACACCCCGGAAAGCCCCAGGAGGCGGTCCCACCGGGCCAGGACCCGCCCTGCGGGAGCCTCCCCCCGGAGGCGGAGATCGAAGGGCTCTCCCTCCCCGGCGACCCCGTCTTCCCCTCCGCCCACCGCCTCGGCCCCGCCCACCGGTGGGCGGGGGGATCGACGGGTGGTGACCCCGTGGATGAGCCAGGGAAACGCCTCCATCCAGTCCCGCCGCGCCAGGAATGGGGGGAGCCCGTCCTCCTCCCGGAGCTCCTCGCCTGCATGGGGAGGCGCCGCGGGAGAGGGTGGAGGCCAGGAGGAGGACAT
>JBJHCB010000108.1:0-7859 GCA_050485805.1 Gemmatimonadota bacterium
ATGACCCTGGCGCTGGCGGCCCACGTCCTGGTGGCGGGGTACGTCTCCTTCCTGGTGGTGCGGATCCTGGCCGGCGTCGCCGGAGGGGTCCTGTCGGGGTCGGCGGTGTCCTACGTGGGGGACTACGTCCCCTACGATCGCCGGGGGTGGGCCCCGGGAGGGGTCATGAGCGGCGCGGCCTTCGGGCCGGTCATCGGCATTCCCCTGGGCGTGGTGCTGGCCGGGGCCTTCGGGTTCCGGACCCCCTTCTACCTCTTTGCCGCAAGCATGGCCGCCACCTTCCTCCTGGTGCTGCTCCGCCTCCCCCAGCCTGACGTCCGCCGGAGCCGGGGGCGGGTCACCGTGGCGGGAGCCCTCCGGGAGTACGGGTCCATGCTCCGGCGCCGGGAGATCGCCTCGGCGGCAGGGGCCTTCTTCCTCATGTTCCTGGGGGTATCCCTCTTCGTGGTGTACCTCCCCACATGGCTGGAGCGCGAGCTCGGCGCCTCGGCGAACCAGATCGCCATGCTCTTCCTGGTGGGGGGCGTGGCCAACGTCCTGGTGGGTCCCCAGGCCGGGCGGATCTCGGACCGGGTGGGGCGCAAGGGGATCATCCTCATTTCCTGCACCGGGCTCTCCGTGACCATGGCGCTGACCACCGTCCTGGTGGGGAACATGACGGCGGCCTACCCCTATTTCTTCGTGATCATGGGGCTGGTGGCCATGCGGATCGGTCCGTTCTCGGCCCTCCTCACCGCCCTGGTCCGGGACGACCGGAGAGGGTCCCTCCTGAGCCTCACCGTCGCCCTGGGTCAGGTGGGCTTCGCGGTGGGCGGAACCCTGTCGGGCCTCATCTACGCCGCCCGGGGATTCGGGCCCACCAGCCTTCTGGCCGCCGCCTCGGTGCTGGGCATGGCCCTCGTGGTCTGGACCCTCGTCCCCGAGCCCGGACGGGATCTCCCCACCGACGGCACCGTGGGGCTGGCCGGTGCCGGAGACCCCACCGATCCGGGCGTGGTGGACGGGGCCGCCGGAACCCTGGACGGGTGACCTCCGGCTCCCTACCCTCCGGAATGCGCACCGAGACTCCGGAAGACGGCTCCCGGCGGGTCCTCCTGGTGGAGGACGACGTGGACCAGGCCCACCTGGTGAAGTTCCTGCTGGAGCAGGAGGGGTCCCTTTCCGTCACCCTGGTCCAGGACGGCATCCGGGCCATCCAACTCCTCCGGGAAGGGACCTGGGACCTCCTCATCACGGACCTGAACCTTCCCGGCGCCGATGGGATCCAGGTGGTGGAGGCCTCGCGGCGGCATCGCCCCGAGCTGCCCATCCTGGCCACCACCGGGTACACCGGCCCGGAGTACGGGGCCCGGGCCAGGGAGCAGGGCGCCGACGGTCTCCTGCTGAAGCCGGTGGACCGGGACGCCCTCCTCCAGTCGGTCAGGGGGCTCCTGGCCCACCCGCCGGTGCGGACACCCATGGCGGCGGAGGGGGTGCACCCCGCCCCGGTGGACGCGCCCCCCGCGCCCGAGGGGACGCAGGCCGCGCCGGAGGGGGCACCGGGGCACCAGGAGATCCTGGTCATCGGGGTCCGGCCCGGGGATGCGGAGGCGGGGTGCGCGGGATCCGTCCTGGCGCATCGGCGGAAGGGGGACCGCGTCACGGTCCTCCACCTGGCCTCGGCCGTGGGAGAGGCCGAGGACCCCTCCCTGGACGATGACGGGACCCGGGACGCCATCCGGAGCGCAGGGCGGCTCCTGGGGGTCCGACTCCTGGTGACTCCCCAGGAGGGACCCGGAGGGGAGGCGGAGACCGAGCTTCGCCGCCTCGTGGAACGGACGATCCGGGAGCTCCGCCCCGACGTCCTCTACATCCCCACGGGGCACCACCCCCTTCCCCGGCATCGCGCGGTCCACGCCGCGGCGCTGGCGGGAGCCGACGGGGCTGCCACCGTCCTGGCCTATGACCCGGGCGACGCCTCTCCCGACTTCCGTCCGGACCGGTTCGTCCCCCTGGAGGACGGCGATCTGGATGGGAAGGTGTCCGCCACCGCCTGCTACGCGGCCTGGCCCCTCCCACGCCTGCGAGAGGAATCCGTCCGGGCCGGTGCCGTCTTCTGGGGTCGCTACGCCGGGGGGCGCCCGGTGGAGGCGCTGGAGGTCGTCCGGGCGGGAACGGGGACGACGTCATGACCCCTGCCCGCCCACCGTCGTCCCCGACCCCCACGCCCCCTGAGCCGAAGCCGCCGGAGCTCCGCTGGCTCTGCGTCTTCTGCGGCTCCTCCGCCGGAGAGGACCGCAGGTACCTGGACGCCGCCGCCCGCCTCGGCCAGGTCCTCCTGACCCGGGGGATCGGACTGGTCTATGGGGGCTCCCGCATCGGCCTCATGGGACGGCTGGCCGATACGGTCCTGGCAGGAGGGGGCCAGGTGGTGGGGGTCATCCCCCGGGCCCTCATGGACCGGGAGCTGGCCCATCGGGAGCTCACCGAGCTCATCCTCACCGACTCCATGCACGAACGGAAGGCCCGGATGGTGGAGCGGTCCGACGCCTTCGTGGCGGCCCCGGGCGGCCTGGGAACGCTGGAGGAGTTCTTCGAGGTCCTCACCTGGGCTCAACTGGGCCTCCACCGGAAGCCCTGTGGACTGCTGAACGCGCGGAGGTACTTCGACCCCCTCATCCGCCTCCTGGATCACGCGGAACGGGAGGGGTTCCTCCAGCGGGCCCACCGCGCCATGGTCCTGGTGGAGGAGGACCCCGAGGCACTGGTGGAACACATGCTCCGGTACGATCCGCCCACCGTCCCCCGCTGGATCCGCCCGGGGGAGACCTGAGGCCGAACCCTTCTCGCCTCCGGGAATCCTTCGTTAGAATTGGGATCCGCCCGGAACCGGGAGCCGGTTCCCACCCTCTGACCGTGGTTCGCCGTCTCCACGCGTCGTTCCCGCGGGCATCGCTCTCGCGGACGTCGTTCCTACGGGACCTGAATGGGAGGCCCCTTGGCCGCCAAACCTCATCTGAGCTTCGAGCGGGACATGGTGGAGGTGCAGGAGGAGATCGAGAAGCTCCTGGAGCTCGCCGAGAAGAAGGGGCTGGATGTCTCCTCGGAACTGGGGGAGCTCCGGAACCGCCTCGACACCCTCCGGGAGGAGACCTATCGGAACCTCTCCCCCATCGACCAGGTGCAGGTGGCTCGCCACCCCCGGCGGCCCTACGCCCTGGACTACATCCACCGGATCTTCACCGACTGGATGGAGCTCCATGGGGACCGGGCCTTCCGGGACGACGCCGCCATCGTGGCCGGGTGGGCGCGTCTCGACGGCGCCCCGGTGATGGTCATCGGGCACCAGAAGGGGCGGGACATGAAGGAGAACCTGCATCGCAACTTCGGCATGCCCCATCCGGAAGGGTATCGGAAGGCCCTCCGCCTCATGCGGATGGCGGAGAAGTTCGGGCGGCCGGTGGTGACCCTCATCGACACCCCCGGGGCCTACCCGGGGATCGGCGCCGAGAAGCGCGGCCAGGCGGAGGCCATCGCCATGAACCTGCGGGAGATGGCCCGCCTCCGCGTCCCCCTTGTCTCCGCGGTCATCGGAGAGGGGGGATCGGGGGGGGCCCTGGCGCTGGGCGTCACGGATCGGATCCTCATGCTGGAGCACGCGGTCTACTCGGTGATCTCCCCCGAGGGCTGCGCCGCCATCCTCTGGCGGTCCGCAGAGCATCGGGACAAGGCGGCCCGGGCCCTGAAGCTCACCTCGGCGGACCTCCACCGGCTGGGGATCTGTGACGAGGTGATCCCCGAACCTCCCGGCGGGGCCCATTCCGACTGGGACGTCACCGCCCGGAACCTGGGGGACGGACTGCGTCGGCACCTGGCCGAGCTCGGGGAGATGGAGGCCCAGGCCCGCCGGGAGAGCCGGTGGTCGAAGTTCGAGTCCATGGGCGCCTGGAAGGAGGCCTGAAGCCCATGTCCGTCTTCGCAGAGGTGGGGTTCAAGGGAAACAGGAAGGCCTACTTCGTCATGGAGTCCCTCCCCCTGAAGCCCGGGGACCACGTCATCGTGGAGGCCGACCGGGGGGAGGACCTGGGAGAGCTCCTGGCCCTGGGAGCCGTGGCGGAGCGGAAGTGCTCGGCCTCCGGTGGCTGCACGACCCCCGTGCCGGAGCAGCGGGTGCTCCGGGCCGCCCGCCGCGACGAGGTGGATCTCCTCCCCGGCCTGCGGGTGGACGAGGACCGGGTCCGCCTGGAGACGCGGCGAAAGGTGGGGACCCACGGGCTCCGGATGAAGGTCACCGAGGCGGAGTGGCAGTTCGATCGGAAGAAGCTCACCATCTACTTCACGGCAGAGCGGCGGGTGGACTTCCGGGAGCTGGTGCGGGACCTGGCCCGGACCTTCCGCACCCGGATCGAACTCCGCCAGATCGGGGTGCGGGACGAGTCGGCCCTCCTGGGGGGCGTCGGGCGCTGCGGCCGCGAGCTCTGCTGCTCCACCTGGCTCCCGGAGCTCAAGCCCGTCTCGCTGCAGTTGGCCAAGGACCAGAATCTCTCCCTGAACCCCACCCAGATCTCCGGCTGCTGCGGGCGCCTCATGTGCTGCCTCATGTACGAGCACGACACCTACGTGCAGGCCAGGAGGCGCTTCCCCCGGGAGGGGAAGACCCTCCGCACCTCCCGCGGGGAGGAACGGGTGGTGGGGGTGGACATCTGGGGGGAACGGGTGACCCTGCGGGCCGGCGACGGCGAGCGCCGCACCCTTCCCCTGGATGCCCTGAAGGAGGAGGTGCAGCAACAGGGCCGCGCCCCACGGTCGGGAGGGGAGTCGTGACGGCGCCCCCACGCTTCTACCTCACCACCCCCATCTACTACGCCTCGGGGGAGCCCCACATCGGGCACGCCTACACCACCTTCCTGTCCGATGCCCTGGCTCGATACCAGCGCCAGTCGGGCGCGGAGGTGCAGTTCCTCACCGGCACCGATGAGCACGGGCAGAAGATCCAGGAGGAGGCCACCCGGCGGGGACTCTCCCCCCAGGAACTGTGTGATCGGATGGCGGTGCGGTTCCAGGAGGCGTGGAAGGGATTCCACATCTCCTACGACCGGTTCATCCGCACCACCGAGGAGGAGCACAAGGCGGTGGTCCGGGCCTTCGTCCAGCGCCTCAAGGACCGGGGGCACATCTACGCCTCGGAGTACGAGGGGTGGTACTCGGTCCACGAGGAGCGCTTCTTCACCGAGAAGGAGCTGGGCCCGGGGCGGACCGACCCCATCGCCGGCCGGCCCGTGGAGCGGATCCGGGAGAAGAACTGGTTCTTCCGCATGAGCGCCTTCCAGGAGGACCTGATCCGCCACATCCACGACCACCCGGACTGGATCTATCCGGAGATGCGGCGGAACGAGGTCCTGGGGTTCCTGCAGAAGCCCCTGGAGGACCTCTCCATCTCCCGGCCCCGGAGCCGCCTGGAATGGGGGATCCCCCTCCCCTTCGACGAGGATCACGTCACCTACGTCTGGGTGGACGCCCTCATCAACTATCTCACCGCCTCGGGGGCGATCCGGCCCACCGCCCCCTCCGGGGCGCAGGGCTTCGAGGAGACCTCCGGGTCCTGGTGGCCCGCGGACCTCCACCTCATCGGGAAGGACATCCTCACCACCCACGCGGTCTACTGGCCCACCCTCCTCCTGGGCGCCGGCCTGCCCCTCCCCCGGCGCATCCTCTCCCATGGATGGTGGGTGGTGGGCGAGACCAAGATGTCCAAGTCCCTGGGGAACGTGGTGGACCCCATGGCCCTCCGGGACCGGTTCGGGAGCGACGCCGTCCGCTGGTACCTCCTCCGGGAGATGCCCACGGGGCAGGACGCCTCCTACACCCCGGAGCGCTTCCTCACCCGGTACGACGAGCTGGCCAACGTCCTGGGGAACCTGGCCTCCCGGGCCATCGCCATGGTGGGGAAGTACCGGGACGGCCGGACCCCCCAGGGACCGGCGACGGGGCTGGACCGGGAGATCGCCTCCACCCTCTCCACCTACCGGACGGCCATGGAGGGACTGCGGGTGAACGAGGCCCTGGGCGCGGCCATGGAGCTGGCCCGTGCGGCCAACGGCTACGTGGAGGAACGGGAGCCCTGGGCCCAGGCGCGGGACCCGGAGCAGGGCCCCGCGCTGGATGAGACGCTGGCGACCCTCATCCGTGTGCTGGCGGTCCTTTCGGCCCTTCTCCTCCCGGCCATGCCCGAACGCATGGAGGAGCTGGCACGGCGCCTGGGGCTTCCCCGGGTCCCTTCCCTGGAAGAGGCGGAAGGGATCTCTTCGGGGGGGCGGGGCGTAGAGAAGGGCTCGCCTCTCTTTCCCCGTCAGGAGGGGATGGAGGAAGCGGCCGCACAGGCGGTGGTGTAGTGGTGATCCAATGGCGATCTGGGGAGTCGTGGCGGGCAGGGGCGAGGGGCGGTGGTGTGGGAGGGGGGGTGGGGTGGAGGTTTCGTTGACATGGTTCCGGGGGCCCCTTATGCTGGTTCGCTTTTCCCGCCCTCATCGGCGTACCTCGCAGAATGAAATCGAGCGTGCATGACCGGTAAGAAATGGACGCTGCTCCTCGTTTCCGACGAGCGCGGCCCCCTCCGGCAGTTCACCGTGGAAGCCAGGACCCTCCGCTCGTTGGCAGGTGGGGCCGGCTTCTTTGGCGTCGCCCTCATCGTCCTGGTCTCCGCCCTGGGCCTCACCCGATCCGAGTCTTTCGAATCGGCCCGACTGGCCAAGGAGAACACCCTCCTCTCCCAGGAGCTCCGTGACATCCGGGACCGGGTCCAGCTCCTGGAGGGGGAGTTGGACCAGCTGGCGAAGAAGGATTCCGAGATCCGTGTCCTGGCGGGAATGGACTCCATCGACGATGAGGTGCTGCAGGTGGGCGTCGGGGGCCCCGGTTCCCCGTCCCTGGAGGATCACCCCCTCTACGCCCTGAGCGAGGAGCGGGGCAAGGAGGCCTTCGTGGTCACCTACGACATCAACGCCCTGGAGCGGCGGGCCCGCCTCCTGAGGGAGAGCCTCGAAGAGGCGGCGGACTCCCTGGCCGCCCACCGGGACCTCCTCCTCTCCACCCCCTCCATCCTCCCCACCGCCGGGCTCCTCACCTCCGGCTTCACGTCGGCGCGGATGCACCCCATCCACAACCGGGCGCTCCCCCACGAGGGCATCGACATCTCCGCGCCCAGGGGAACCCCCATCCTGGCTGCGGCCAATGGCCGGGTGCGGTTCGCCGGCCGCCGATCGGGATATGGGCTCATGGTGGAGGTCGACCACGGCTACGGGTACACCACGGTCTATGGTCATGCGTCCCAGGTCCTGGTGCGGAACGGCCAGCAGGTGGAGCGAGGGGACGTCATCGCCCGGGTGGGATCCACCGGGCTGGCCACCTCCCCGCACCTCCACTACGAGGTCCGGGTGGGCGGCCGTCCGGTGAATCCCATGAACTACATCATCACCGGCGCCATCCCCTGATCGCCATGCCCGGCTTCCCTGCGCCGGTTCCGGGCCACTTCCCCCCCTGCGGCCCCCGGGCCCCGGGGACCGCATGACCCCCTTCGGCATGACCCCCTTCGGGCTGATGCTCACCCTCCTCCAGGTCGGGATCCTCCCGGCAGGGGCGGACGTTGCGCCCGTCCCGGCCCCGGGCACAACCTCCCCGGTCCCGGCGCACCGGGCCGCCCTTCCTGCGCACCCGGCCGCCCTTCCTGCGCCCCCGCCCGCCGACTCGGGGGTGTTCCGGCCCGATGCCGAGTTCCGGATTCCCGGCCTTCCCCGCGTGGTCCTCTACCGAACGGGGACCTCGGATGTGGTGACCCTGCGCCTTTCCATCCCCCTCGAGGAGGCGCCCGAGGAGGCCGGGGT